>WYBB01000132.1 GCA_011526585.1 Deltaproteobacteria bacterium | reverse complement strand
CGCGGGGGTGGCGGGACCAGGCCGGGTCGCGCGCGGCGAAGAGCGACGAGGCCACGGAAATGGCGTCGGGTCCGGAAATCCGTATGATGCCGACACCTCCGCCGGCGGCGGTGGCGACGGCGGCGATGGTGTCGTCGGCGGGAGCAGTCCGCATCGGGCTGGTGATGGTCGATTCAACCCGACTTGGCAATGACGGCGCGCGGGCGCGGCAGCTGGCGCAGGCGAAGATCGCCGTGGCGCGGGGCAGCTGGGCGCTGGCGGCGGATCGACTGACGCGCCTGTGGCAGGGCGACCGTGGGGATCTCGAAGTTGCGCGGCTCCTCGCGCAGGTGCTGCGGGAGCTCGGGCGCGGCGATGAAGCCGAGGCGACGCTGAAGGCCGCGTGGGCGGAGACCGGGGACGGAGCCTGGGAGGGGCGGCGCGAGCTCTTGCTGGAGCTGGCGGATCTGAGGATCGCCGGCGGGCGGCCGGCCGACGCGGCGCGGGCGCTCGAGCGGGTGCTCGCGGTCGAGCCGGGCAACTGGGAGGCGCTGAGCCTGCTCGGGGATGCGTTCCTGGACGCGGGACACCCGGCCGAGGCGGTCAACGCCTATCGCGAGAGCATCTCGTCGAACCCGTTCGAGGCGACGACGTGGTGGAACCTGGCGACCGCGCTCGAGCGGGCGGGGGAGCGGGTCGGAGCGGCCGAGGCGCTGGGCGGGTGGTTGAAGGTCGCGGGGGAGGTCCCGGAGCGCGCGCAGGTCGAGGAGGAGATCGCGCGCCTGCGCGCGAGCGGGTGAGCGACGACGTCGGGGGGACGTCAGGCCGTGGGCGTGAGCTGAACGACGCAGCCGGTCTCGGTCTCCGTCACGGGGTAGGCGCGCAGCGGCTCGTCGGCGGGGCCTTCGAGCACGGCACCGGACGCGTCGAAGAGCGAGCCGTGGCAGGGGCACTCGAAGTGGGCCTTCGCCTTGTCCCAGTCGACGTCGCAGCCCCAGTGGGTGCACTCCATCGAGAGCGCGACGAGCTGGCCGTCGGGCCGGCGCAGGATGACGAGGCGCACGTCGCCGTCGCGGGCCTCCACGTTGACGGTGCCGTGCGGATCCTTGAGCGCCGGGTGGCGCTCGAAGGACAGCGTCAGGGTCTGATCCTCGGGGCGGGCCTCGACCTGGATGTCGTTCTTGTTGAACCAGGCGCAGCTCGCGCAGGAACCGGCGAGACCGACGGCGGTCGCGGTCCGCGCGCTGGTCGCCAGGAAATCGCGGCGAGAGGACGGGGACTTGCTCATGGGCACACCTCCGGGGATGAGGGTAGCATGACGGATCCGGATGCGCCGCCCCACCCTACCCTGCTCGCGGTCGACCTGGGCCTGCGTACCGGGCTGGCGGTCTATGGGCGCGACGGACGGCTCCTGCGCTACCGGTCGACGCGCTTCCCGTCGGTCGGTGCGCTCAAGTGCGCGCTGCCGCGCGTGATGGACGAGGCGCCGGCGATCGCCTGGCTCGTGTGTGAAGGGGACCAGCACCTGGCGGCGATCTGGTCGAAGCTCGCCGACAAGCGCGGCGCCAGGGTGCTGTGGACCTCGGCGGAGCGGTGGCGTACGGCGCTGCTCGAACCGACGGAGCGACAGGACGCCGAACGCGCGAAGGAGGCGGCAGGGCGACTGGCGCGCAGGGTCATCGCGCAGGCCGGGGCGAGGCGGCCGACCTCGCTCACGCACGACGTGGCCGAGGCGATCCTGATCGGGCTCTGGGGGCTCGTCGAGGTGGGCTGGATCGCGGAGGTGCCGCGCGATCTGCGAGGGCGAGGGCGTTGAGCCTCGACGCCGGGGGGGCCGTGTGCTCCGATGGCGCGATGAAGAGGCTTGTCGTAGCGAGCGCGCTCGGGTGCATGGCCTTCGGGGTCGCGGTCGGTTGCCCTGGCGAGGAGGCCGGCGAGCGGCCTTCGATCGTGCTCGAGGACTTCCATCCCCCGGACGTCGCCGAGGCCCGCGCGACGTGGAGGGATGGGGGGAGTGGGCTCGTCTTCGTGACCACCGGCAGCGGCTGGGAGCGGCTCGAGGGTGACGCCCTGGGCGCGCTGGGCGAGGACGTGAAGCTCGCGGTGAGGCAGGGCACGCGCTGCCTCGGTTGGGTGCTCGCGCGGCCCGCCGCGGGACTCGGCGCGCGCGACGCGGCCGATGCGGCGCGGAGGTCGCTCGCCTGGGAGGCCCTCGAGGTGCAGGTCGACGAGGACGTCAAGTACGACATCTGGACCGCGCGGCGCTACGAGGTCGTCGGACGGGTCGATGGCCGCACCGTCGCCGAGCGCGCGACCTACTGGCTCGAGGACGGCAAGCTCTACGCGGTCGTCGCGCGCGCCAGCGAGTCCCATTACGTCTCGCGGCGGCGCTGTCTCGACCTCGTGACGGCGGGCTTTTCGCTCGGCTACGCCGACGGAGCCGCGGGCGCGAGCCCGGAGTGAGCAGCCCGACTGGCTGGTCCGGGATCAGCGCCCCGCTCGGTGAGCGCGTCGTGGTCAGGCGGTCCTGGCCAGCTCGCCGTCCGGCGCGAGCATCGCCTTGAGCCGACGGAGCTCGTCCAGGCTCTCGAAGTTGATGCAGATCCGACCCTTGCGGCCGCGCGACTGGATCTGGACCGCCGCGCCGAGCGCGCGCGTCAGGTCCTCGGCGACCGACTCGTAGTAGGGCTGGAGCGGCGCCACGCGCGGCGTGGGGTTGGGCTCGGCCGGTGCACGCGGGGCCTCGCGCTCGCGCCGCACCCACTCCTCGGCCTCGCGAACCGAGAGATCCTCGTCGAGGATCTTGGCGGCGAGCGTGTCGCGTTGCGCGTCGTCCTCGACCGCGAGCAGGCAGCGCGCGTGACCCGCGGTGATTCGCCCCTCGACGACCATCGCCTGGTGACTCGCGCCGAGGCGGAGCAGGCGGAGCGCGTTGGCGATCGTCGAGCGGTTCTTGCCGAGCCGGCGGGCCAGCACATCCTGGGTGTAGTCCTCGCCCTCGAGCAGCCGCTGGTAGGCCAGCGCCTCCTCGATGGGGTTGAGGTCTTCGCGCTGGAGGTTCTCGATCAACGCGAGCTCGAGCGCTTCGTTGGTCGCGACGTCCTTGACCAGGACCGGGACCTCGCTGAGCCCGGCCTTCCGGGCGGCGCGCAGACGACGTTCGCCCGCGATGACGATGTAGCCCTTCTGCTCGCCGAGCGCCTTGCGCACCACCAGCGGCTGCAGGATCCCCTTCTCCTTGATCGACGCGACGAGCTCGTCGAGGCGCTCGTCGTCGAAGCGCATGCGAGGCTGGCCCGGGTCGGCGGCGACATCCGCGATGGAGCACAGGAAGTAGTCATCGCGCTGGTTCGCGTAGCGTGGCGCGGGGATGAGGGCCGAGAGGCCCTTGCCGAGAGCGGAGCGTCCGAGGGTCATGCTGCACCTGCCATGGTGTGGGTTTCGGTGGACCGGGGCGACAGGCGCGCGATGAGCTCGCTCGCCAGCTCGAGGTAGGCCTTGGTGCCGGGAGCGGTCACATCGTAGAGGACCGCCGGCTTGCCGAAGGACGGGCTCTCCGAGAGGCGGACGTTGCGGGGGATCCGCGTCTCGAAGACCTGCCGGCCGAAGTAGCTGGTGGTCTCGCTCTCGACCTGGAGCGAGAGCTTGTTGCGGCGGTCGTACATCGTCAGCACGATGCCATCGACCTGCAGCCGCGGGTTCAGGTGGGTGCGCACGAGCTCGATGGTCGACATGAGGTGGCCCATGCCCTCCATCGCGTAGAACTCACACTGGAGCGGGATGATGACCGAGTCGGCGACCGTCAGCGCGTTGAGGGTCAGGAGCCCCAGACTCGGTGGGCAGTCGATGATGATGTAGTCGAACTGGTCGCGAAGGGGGGCGAGAGCCTGCTGCAGGCGATGCTCACGCGCCACCATGTTGACGAGCTCCACCTCTGCGCCAGCGAGGTCGGGACCGGTTGGCGCGAGCTTGAGCATCGGCAGCTCGGTCGTGACCAGGGTCTCGGCCAGCGGAACCCCGTCGACCAGGGCGTGGTAGACATGGGTCTTCATGTCGGCCTTGTCCAGCCCGTAGGCCGACGTCGTATTGCCCTGGGGGTCGAGGTCGATGAGGAGCGTGCGCAGCTCGGCAACGGCCAGCGACGCCGCAAGGTTCACGGCCGTCGTGGTCTTGCCTACGCCGCCCTTCTGATTTGCAATCGCAAGGATTCTGCTCATGGCTTCCTGGCCGCTCGCCTTGTGGCGAGCGAGATAGGGCGCTTTTCAGGCATTCGATCGATCGCGTCAAGCGTTTCACGTGGAACATTTGCAAGATCTTGAAATGCCGTATCTAATCTCGGGACTTCTTTTCTGGAGCAGAGCCGAAAAATGCGTGCCATCGTGAGGCGCGAACCAACCTCGGGGCGTCTGGATGTTGCACGTGAAACATCGAGCCCTACGCTCCGGCGTCGGACCGAGGTTTGAGCGGCGCGCGGCAGGGCCAGCTCGACCATCGACTTGACCGCGTGTCCGGGCTCGAAGTACCGCGCTCGGGATGCGGACGCTCACGCCCCTCCTCTCGGTCCACCTCCTCCTCGCCTGTGCCTCGGCGCGCGGCGCGCCGCCGGGCGACCCGGTCCTGCGGGCCATGGAGGACGAGCTCGCGCGGTCGCGCGACAACCTCCACCTGCCCGGCTACGAGTCCCCCTACTTCCTCGCGCTCGTCGTCGAGCAGACCGAGCAGATCGAGCTCAGCGCGAAGCACGGCGCGCTCTTCGTCGACGCCGCCCAGCGTCGTCGGAGCGCCACCGCCGACGTGCGCGTCGGTTCCTACGACACCGACAGCTCCGACGATCCCGACTGGGAATGGGTGGACGAAGGCGTCTACGTGCCCACGGACACGGTCGCCCTCGATGACGACGTCGCCGCGCTGCGTCACACCCTCTGGCAGGTCACCGACTTCCGCTACAAGCAGGCCCTGGCGAGCTATCTCGAGCTCAAGGGGCAGGGCGTGCACGCGCTCGCCGCCCCCGATCGCGGCCCGAGCTTCTCGCCGGCCCCGCCGGTGCGCAGCCTCGCCGCCCCCATGGCGCTGGCACTCGACCGCGACCGCTGGCGCGACATCGTGCGCTCACTCTCGCGACGCCTCTCCGACAACCCGCAGATCTTCGATGCCGAGGTCCGCCTCGAGGCCCTCGTCGAGACCCGCTGGCTCGTCAGCTCCGAGGGCACGCGCCTGCGCACGGTCCAACCCGTCTTCGCCGTCCACGCCAGCGCCTCCACGCGCGCCGACGACGGCATGCAGATCGACCACGCCTTCGCGCTCTACGCGCCATCCGAGCGCGCCCTGCCCGCACTCGCCGACCTCGAGCGCGAGATCGACCACCTCTCGAAGATCCTCTCCGAGCTCCGCGCGGCGCCGCTCCTCGAGCCCTACACCGGCCCCGCGATCTTGAGCCCCGTCGCCACCGGCGTCCTCTTCCACGAGGTCATCGGCCACCGCCTCGAGGGCAACCGACAGGCCGACAGCGATGGCCAGACCTTCTCGCGCTACCTCGGCCAGCCCATCCTGCCCGACTTCCTCTCGCTCCTCGACGACCCGACGCGCTCCCACCTCGGCCCCATCCCCCTCAACGGCCACTACGCCTTCGACGACGAGGGCGTCGCGGCCGAGCCGGTGACCCTCGTCGATCGCGGCGTCCTCCGCGCATTCCTCAGCGCACGCCGCCCGGCCCCCGGCGCCAAGCGCTCCAACGGCCACGGCCGCGCCCAAGGCACGCGCCGACCCGTGGCGCGCCAGGGCAACCTCATCGTCCTCGCCCACGCGCCCGTCGCCGCCTCCGAGCTCAAGGCGCGCCTGCTCGCCGAGGTGCGCAAGGCCGGCAAGCCCTTCGGCCTGATCGTGCGCGACCTCGCGGGTGGGCAGACGAATACCTCGAGTTACGGCTACCAGGCCTTCAAAGGAGAGGCCCGCACGGTGTACAAGGTGGATGCGGAGTCGGGCCACGAGACGCTCGTCCGCGGAGTCGACCTCGTGGGCACCCCGCTCACCACCATCGGAAAGATCATCGCCGCCGGCGACACGCCCGGCGTCTTCAACGGCTATTGTGGCGCCGAGTCCGGCATGGTCCCGGTCTCGGTCGTCGCCCCCGCGATCCTCATCTCCGAGGTCGAGCTCCAACGCTCCGCCCGCCCGCGCACGCGCCCCCCGATCCTCACGAACCCGCTCCACCTCCCCCCGAATCCTCGCGCGGCGCCGCCGCCGCCGGAGAACGCGCCTTGATCCTCGACGCCTGCGCCCTCACCGATGTCGGCTGTGTCCGCGAGCACAACGAGGACGACCACATCGTGCTCGGCGAGCACGGGGTCTACATCGTGGCCGACGGCATGGGTGGCCACGCCTGCGGCGAGGTCGCCAGCCGCATCAGCGTCGAGTCGATCGCCGCCTTCTACAATGACGCCGACGTCACCCGCCGCCTGCGCGAGATCTACCTCCGCCACTGGCGCGACGACGGCGTGAACCACCTCGCCAGCTTCAACGAGTTCCGCCTCAAGTCCGCCATCGAGTACGGCAACCTGCAGATCTACCGCGAAGCCGCCACCGACCCGGCCCTCGAGGACATGGGCACCACCGTCGTCGGCCTCGCCTTCGTCGGCACCCGCGTCTACGTCGGCCACGTCGGCGACTCCCGCGCCTACCGCTACCGCCGCGGCCGCCTGCTCCAGCTCACCGAGGATCACTCCCTCGCCAACGAGTACCTGCGCATGCGCGTGCTCCGCCGCGAGGACCTGCCGCACTTCCCGTACAAGAACGTCATCGTGCGCGCGCTCGGCCTCCAGGACGAGGTCGTCGTCGACACCCAGGCCCGCACCTGTCGGCCCGGCGACCGCTACCTCCTCTGCTCGGACGGGCTCACCGACCTCGTCTCGGACGAGGAGATCTTCGAGGTCCTCGCCGGTTGGTCCGGCGCCGAGGTCGCCTCCCAGGAGCTCGTGCGCCGCGCCATTCAATACGGCGGCGTCGACAACGTCACCGTGCTCATCGTCGACGCCCACGCTCGAAACGGCGAACCAGCTTGACACTCGCGGCGCGCGCTCCGACATTCCAGGCCGCCCCGCTGGCGTAAAGGAGCTGTCCACCCATGTCGCGTCTGCTCGCCCTCGTCGTCGTCGCCCTCGTCTCCCTCACGGCCGCGTGCTCCGACGACTGCGACGCGCTCGTCGACTCGGTGTGCGAGCGCCTCGGCGAGAGCCACGACGACTGCCAGCGCGCCCGCAAGCGCAACGAGAGCGCCAGCCACGATGACAAGCGCCTCTGCGGTGAGGCGCTCGCCCTCACCCAGCGGCTCACGCCGAAGAACTGAGGGCATGCAGCTGACCGAGCTCCCGGCGCCGTTCGGCAAATACGAGCTCCTCGAAAAGATCGGGACCGGGGGCATGGCCGAGATCTTCCGCGCCCGCAGCGTCGGCCCCGACGGCTTCGAGAAGATCCTCGTCATCAAGCGCGTCCTGCCCGAGCTCGTCAGCAACAAGGCCTTCATCAGCCTGCTCGTCGCCGAGGCGAAGGTCACCTCGCTCCTCAATCACCCCAACATCGTCCAGATCCACGAGCTCGGCGACGTCGACGGCACCTACTACATCGCGATGGAGTTCGTGGACGGCTCCGACCTCCTCAACCTCCTCTCGCGCTGCACCCGCGACCGCCTGCGCGTGCCCATCGAGATCGCCCTGCACATCGTCTCCGAGGTCTCACGCGGCCTCGCGCACGCCCACGCCGCCACCGATCGCGACCGTCGCGCCCTCAACATCATCCACCGCGACGTCTCGCCCTCGAACATCCTCATCTCCAAGTCCGGCGACGTGAAGATCATGGACTTCGGCGTCGCCCGCGCCGACCTCGGCATCTCCGCGCCCGCCCACGAGCAGGACCGCGGCATCCTCAAGGGCAAGCTCGGCTACATGTCTCCCGAGCAGGTCACCGGCCGCCCCATCGACCGTCGCTCCGACATCTTCGCGCTCGGCATCGTGCTCTTCGAGTGCCTCACCCTCAAGCGCCTCTTCGTCGGCCAGAGCGACGTGCAGACCCTGCTCAACATCCGCGAGGCCGACGTCGAGCAGCGCTTCAAGCGCCACAGCTACCTGCCCAAGCCGATCCGCGGCATCCTCAGAAAAGCGCTCGCCAAGGACCCCGAGGATCGCTTCCAGACCGCGACCGACTTCCAGGAGGCGATCCTCGACTACCTCTTCGACAGTCGCCTCAAGGTGAGCTCGCGGAGCGTCGCCACCTTCCTCGAGCAGGTGCTGCACCCGCCACCGCCCGCAGCCGCCGCATCACCCGCCGAACCCGCCGCGGCCGCCCCCGAGCCCGCCCCGAGCTCAGCGCCCGACGACTCGCCGCCCGCCGCCGCCCCGCCGCCGCTCCCGCCGCCCGCGGCCAGCACCCAGCTCCCGCGCTCACGCGTGCTCCGCCGCGTCGATCTCTCGCGCGCCACCTTCCACTTCCGCCACGACGACGAGACGGTCTTCGGCCCCGTCGACTTCGACCGCGTCGTCTCCCTCCTGGCCGAGCGCGCCATCGGCCCGCGCGAGTGGGTCAGCATCAACGGCAGCGACTGGATGCGCGCCGAGGACGTGCGCGCCATCGTCGACATCCAGCCGAGCCTCTTCGAGCCCGAGGCCACGCGCCCGCTCGACGACGGCCCCGTCAACCGCTACCGCCTGCCGTCGCTCTTCTTCCGCATCGCCTCGAGCCGCCTCACCGGCAAGCTCAAGCTCCTCGCCGGCACCGTGCAGAAGGAGCTCTACTTCGACAAGGGCGAGCTTCGCTACGCCAACTCGAACCTCAAGACCGACCTCTTCGGCACCTTCCTCGTCACCCAGGGCTACGTCGAGCCCGCCCACATCGAGCGCGCGCTCGAGCGCGTCAGCGGGCCCCTGCACCATCTCGGCCACGCCCTGGTCGAGCTCGGCATCCTCGCCCAATCCGCCGTCGAGGCCGCCCTCAACGAGCACCTGCGCTCACGCGCCCTCGAGATCCTCTCTTGGAAGGAGGGCTGGTTCGAGTTCTTCGAAGGCCTCATCGCCCCGCGCGACGCGGAAGGGCAGGCCGGCGAGCTCGCCGCGCTCACCATGGAGGGCATCCGCCACCACTATACCTTCGGCGACCTGCGCCTGCTCTTCGACGGCTTCCTCGACCACGCCCTGATCGTCGGCCGCGACACCGCGCACATCGCCCAGCGCCTGCGCCTCCTCCCCGACGAGGAGCGCATCCGCCCCGCGCTCCGCAGCAACGTCACCCTCAACGACCTCCTCCGCGCCGCGGCCGCCTCCGAGTCGACCCAGCTCTACCTCCTGCGCGTCGCCTTCGCGCTCCACCAGACCGACCACCTCGCCCTGCGAGCCCCGCGCGCGACATGACCGAGCCCACGCTGCACGCCCACCGCGGCGCGAGCCACGCGGCGCCCGAGAACACCATGCTCGCCTTCGAGCGCGCCGTCGTCGAAGGCGCCGACGCGATCGAGCTCGACGTTCGCCTCAGCCGCGATCGCGTGCCATTCGTCTTCCACGACGCCGAGCTCAGCCGCATGACCGGCGCGCCCGGCAAGGTCGCCGACACGCCCGCCGACCACCTCGCCACCCTGAGCGCGCGCGGCGAGCCGATCCCGCGCCTCGCCGAGCTCCTCGCCTTCACCGAGCGCCACCGCGTCCCGCTCAACATCGAGCTCAAGCCGACCGCGCGACCGCGCGAGCTCGTCGACGCCTGCGCCCCGCTCCTCACCGCCCTCGCGCAGCTCGCCCCGCTCCTCGTCTCGAGCTTCGACCCCCGCGCCCTCGCGCTCCTGCACCAGCGCCTGCCCGCCCTCGCGCTCGCCCTGATCTTCGAGGATCCGCGCGCCCTCACCGCGCTGGCCTACCTGCCGCCCGTCGACCTGCACCCGCGCTCGGACCTCGTCGACCCGAGCACGCTCCCGACCCTGCTCCCCGCCGCGCACCCGCACCGCACCTTGCGCGCCTGGACCGTCGACGACCCGGCCGAGGCCCACCGCCTCCGCGCGCTGCCGCACCCGCACGCCCCCACCCGGCCCGCGGTCGCCGCCCTCATCACCAATCGCCCCGGCCCGCTGCGCGCCGAGCTCCGCGCCCCGCACGCCGTCGCCACCTCCTTGGGACCGACCGCCTCATGACCGACCCCGCGCCCCGCATCTCCCGCCAGAGCAAGCTGGTGCTCGCCATCGCCGCCGCCGCCGGCGTCACGGTCGCGCTCTGGCTCACCCTCGGCCCCACCACCCGCGTCGTCGGCCCCCCCGGCCCGCCGGCCCCGACGCACACCGACCCGCGCGAGGCGGTGCGCGCCGAGGTCCCCGAAGCGCTCCGGCTCTCGCCCGACAGCGTCGCGCCCGGCACCCGCGCGCTGGCGCCGACCCTGCCCGTGCCGGCCCCCGAAGCCGCCACCGCCATCGCCAAGGCCCGCCAGGACGGCCTCCTCCCCCCGCGCCCCTTCCCCGGTCCGGCCCACGGCGCCCCGCGCATGGCCGGCGAGCTCGCCGACGCCCTCGTCAAGAAGGCTCCGCTCACCGCCAGCTCCTTCGAGCTCGCGACCCTGCTCGGCGGCGTGCTCAAGACCCGCGGCGCCAGGGTCGCCTATGCCGCCATCCCCGGCCAGCGCTTCGACGCCACCGAGCTCCTCGCGCGCCGCTTCGCCGTCAAGGTCGAAGGCGGCCCCTGGGTCGCCCCCGACGGCGGCCCGACCGACGGCGCCGCCGCGCTCGACGACCTCGACCTCCTCGGCTACCAGCTCGCCTTCCGCGCCCTCGGCGCCCTCGCCCGCGGCGACGCCGACACCGCCTCGCGCGCCGCCGGCCTCGCACGCCGCCTCCTACCAGACGACCCGGCGATCGCCTTCGTCGTCGCCGAGACCCAGATCGCCAACGACCTCCCCGACGAGGCCCGCCGCACCTTCGACCAGGCCGCCCAGCGCGCCGCCGACGCGATGACGTGGTATCGCCTCGGGCGCCACGCCCGCGACGAGGCGCGCCCATTCAAGGCCGACGAATACTTCCGCAAGGCCGCCGCGCTCGACCCGCGCTTCGCCGCGCCGCAGGTCGGCCTCGCCGAGCTCGCCCTCGAGCGCCTCGACGTCACCCCCAAGGACGAGCACCCCGCGCTCCTCGAGCGCGCCAACGAGGCGATCGCCGCCGCCGAGCAGGCCGATCCGGACGCGCTCGGGATCCGCATCGTCAAAGCCCACCTCGCCAGCCTGGCCGGCCGTGACGACGAGGCCCGTACGCTCCTCGAAGAGGAGGTGCGCCTGCACCCCGAGGACCCGATGAGCTTCGTCATGCTCGCCAACGTGCAGGCCGCGATGGAGCGCGACGCCGACGCGCTGAAGACCCTCGAGGCCGCGCGCACGCACGGCCACGCCACCGTCGACGTGCTCGAGGGTCTCGGCTCGCTCTACGCCATGCAAGCTCGCTACGCCGACGCCATCGCCGCCTACGACGCGCTGCTCGCGCTCTCACCCGAGAGCCCGCTCGTGCGTCTGCAGCTCGCCCAGCTCGAGCGCGAGCAGGGCCGCACCCAGCGGGCCCGCCAGCTCCTCGACGAGCAGGTCGCCCGCTTCCCCGACGACGCGATGGGCAGCCTCCTGCTCGCCCAGCTCGAGCTGGACGCCGACCTGCCCGACAAGGCCCGCCACCACGTCGCCCGCGTGCTCGCGCGCGACCCCTCGAACAAGGAGGCGATCCTGCTCGACTACATGATCGGCGCCGTCACCCGCTCGGTCACCGCCGAGAGCCGCGCGCGCGCCATCGCCGCCGTCGGCCAGCGCCGCAAGCTCGCGGAGATGCTCCTCCAGAACGGCCTTGTCGCCGAGGCCGAGCTCGTCCTCCAGGACGCGCTCACCGCCGAGCCCGACGACATCGTCGCGCCGGTCCTGCTCGTCGCGATCTACACCGTGACCCAGCGCGAGGCCGAAGCGAAGACCCTGCGCGAGGCGACGCTCGACAAGGTCGACCCGGCTCAGCGCGGCGAGCTCCAGGCCCTCTTCGAGGACGCCATCGCCCAGGCCCTGCGCGCCAGCGCGCCCGCGCCGCTCAACCCCCCATGAGCCCGCCCGCGCCCCCTCAGGACGACGCCGCGCTCGCCCACACGCTCGCCGCCGATCTCGCCGCCATCGGCGTCGACCCCGGCGACAGGGCAGGGCAGGGGGGCACGCTCGACCGGCTTCTCGCCTACGCGCGCCTGCTCGCCCACTGGAATACGCGGATCCGCCTCACCGGCCCGAGCGACCTCCTGACCCTCGTGCGCGAGCAGCTCGTCGACGCCCTCGGCTTCGCGCTCGCGCTCGACGCGCTCGACGCCCCCGCCTACTGGGACATCGGCGCCGGCGGCGGCCTGCCCGGGATCGCCCTGGCGATCCGCGACCCCTCCCGCCGCTTCGTGCTGATCGAGCCGATCCACAAGAAGACCGCCTTCCTCCGCCACGCCGTGCACGCGCTCGATCTTTCCAACGTCCTCGTACACACCGGCCGCGTCGAACCCGACGGCGCCCTCGCCCCCCCGCTCGCCCATCCGCCTTCACCCGCCCCGACGGCGGCGCTCTCGCGCGCCACGCTCTCCCCCGAGGCCTGGCTCGCCACCGCCAGGCACCTCGTCGGCCCCGGCGGGATCGTGCTGGTCGCCACCGCCGGCGAGCTCCCCCCCGAAGTGAACGGTGATTCATCCAGCGTCGAGATCGGCGCCTGGCGCTACGTCGTGCCCGCGACCGGCGCCCCGCGCCTCATCGTCGCCCGCCGCATCCTCGACGGCTGAGCGCCGGCGCTGGGGTCCCAAGACCCCATCCACCCGATAACGAGCACCGGCAGTCACGCTTTACTGGGGACCTGCGACCCCACCGCGCCCCCGTGCACCCCCCGATCGCCCCGCACCTGCGCGACCCACGCCCCCTGGATCGCGTCTTGCTGGCAACTGGCGGCCGCGGCCCAAGCCCGCACCCAGCGACCCGAGGAAGACCATGACCCCGACGACCCGAACCCCCGCCCTCGCCCTCGCAGCCGCCGCCCTCTTTGCGGCCTGCGACGCCTCGACCACCCCGGCCCCCGGCCCCGTGGCCGACGACGCTCCGCGCCAGCGCATCGGCAAGTCCGACTGGACACCGAGCGGCACCTGCGAAGACGCCTGCGGCAGCAAGACCCTCGACGGCAACTGCTACTGCGACGACCTCTGCGAGACCTACGGCGACTGTTGCAGCGACAAGGCCACCGTCTGCGACGGCGTGCCCGAGTGTTTCGTCGGTGGTTGCAGCGGCCAGCTCTGCGCGGCCCAGCCCGGCATGATCTCCACCTGCGAGTGGAAGAACGAGTACGCCTGCTACAAGCAGCCCGGTGCCGTCTGCGAGGCCCAGGCCGACGGCTCCTGCGGCTGGACCATGACCGGCGACGCCGCGCAGTGCCTCGCCGAGGCCAACGACTGCAACCCGGTGATGTGCGAAATGTACTGCGAGTACGGCTTCGTCAAGGACGTCAAAGGCTGCGAGATCTGCAGCTGCAACGAGCCGCCGGCCGACGCCGGCTGCGAGAGCCACGACGACTGCGACGCCGACGAGTACTGCCAGCCGATCGTCTGCATCACCGCCCCGTGCCTCAACCTCTGCGTCGAGCGCGGGGTCGAGGGCGACGCCTGCTCCGAGGACGCGATGTGCAAGGCCGGCCTCGTCTGCGCCGGCGGCGCCTGCGCGGCCCCGGCCAACAGCCCCTGCCAGGGCCACTGCGGCGGCCCGGCCCCCGAGGGCTGCTGGTGCGACCAGTGGTGCAGCTACTACGGTGACTGCTGCCCCGGCAAGACCGAGACCTGCCAGTAGGATTGGGTGAGGGGCGGCCTTCGTGGCCGCCCTCGTGCCACCGCATGCATGTTCGGGATACTGGCGCCGGCGGCCGATCGGATCTAGGTTCCCCGATCGTGTACGCCCTCGCCCACCGGCTCGCGTTGCCCGCGATCACGACGCTCCTCGCTGTGGCGACCGTGCCCCTGGCCACGGTCGGCACGGCGCTGGCCGCCGATCCCGATGACCCGCACACCGCACCGCCCGCGCCCGAGCCGACCCCGATCATCGGGCCGCTGCCCTTCGTCGAGTCCGAGCCCCTGCTCGCCGAGCTGCGCGCCCTCCTCGCCCAGCGCTCACCGCGCAAGTCGGCGCTCACCGCGGCCCACGGCGCGCTCAGCGACTGGCTCACCCAGACCCGCCGCGATCCGCTGGCGCAGCCGACCGGCCGCTGGCTCGAGGCGCGCCTCCTGACCGCGCTCGGCCGACGCGCCGACGCGCGCGCCGCCTGGGAGGCCCTGGCCACGACCCACGGCCCCTTCTCCGACGAAGCCCGCGAGGTCCTCGCCGACCTCGACGAGCGTAAAAAGAACCCCGCCGCCGCCGCCCACTGGCGCCTCACCCGCTCCCCCTGGAGCCCGGGCTTCCTCGCCGGCGTCAAGAAGGCCACCGCCCAGCTCCAGCGCCTCGGCCAGGTCGAGCGCGCCATCGAGCTCCTCGAGCAGCGCCTCCTCCAGGGCATGGATGCGCGCACCCGCACCGAGCTCGTCATGCTCCTGGCCGATCTGCACGCCGACGCCGGCCACGAAGAGCACGCCGCCGACCTCATCCTGCAGACCTGGTGGTCGGTCGAGCGCGCGCCCGACGCCCGCCTCACCCGCTCGCTGCGCGCGCTCGGCGCCGTACCCGACAAGGACCTCGTCACCTTCCGCCAGGCGCTCTGGGCCTCCCGCTCAGAGGCGGCGCGCCTCCGCAAGAAGCCCCCGCGCGGCCGCGGCCCGATCCACGACGCGGCGCTCGCCCTCATCGAGCGCTGGGACGACGAGCACGCCGAAAAGGCCCTGGCCTCCCTGCCCGCGCTGCCTGCCGATCCGACCGCGCCCCCGCCCAGGAAGGGCCGTGCGCGCGCCGCCAGACGCGCCGCCGACGCCGCGACCGACCCCGACGTGCTCGTCACGCGCGCGCTCGCGCGCGGCATGCTCTTGCGCAAGCTCGACCGCGACGCCGAGGCCGTCGACGCTTTCCTCTTCATCCACGAGCACTTCCCGACGCACCCCCTCGTGCACGAGGCGCGCGACCAGGCCGCCACCCTCCTGCGCGCGCTCGGCCGCGACCGCGAGGCCGACCCGCTCGACGAGGCGCTGCTCGCCGCGTCGGCCCCGGGCGAGCGCCACCGCAGCGCGCTCTGGCGCCTCGGCTTCTCCGCCGCCATCGCCCGCAACGCCGAGCGCGCCAGCGAGCACCTGCGCGCCCTCGAGTGGCGCCACGGCGGCGATCCCGACCGCCACTCCTTCTGCTGGTTCGAGCGCGCCCGCTACTGGCGCGGCCGCGCCGCCCAGCTCGCCGGCGACGCCGAAGGCGCCCGCGCCCTCTGGTCGAGCCTCATCGCCCGCTATCCCGCCGGCTGGTATGCGCTCGTCGCCCGCACGCGCCTCGGCTCCGCCCAGCCCCGCTTCAGCGCGCCCCCACCGCGGGCCAGCGCCGACCCCACGCACGCCGCGCCCCCCGCCGCCCCGCCCGCGATCGATGTGTGGGCCATCGCGCCCGAGGACCCGATGGCGACCGCGCTCGCGCTCTACCGCCTCGGCGAGGAGGCCCTCGCGCAGGACCACCTCGAGGCGCTCCTCGACGCGAGCCAGCTCCCCGGCAACGGCCGCCGCCTGCTCTCCGATCTCTACGAGCTCGCCGGCCACACCTCCAAGGCCGAGCGCGTGCTGCGCCACGCCGCCATCCCGCCGACGATGCCCGGCGACGACCCCGACGAGACCTACTACGACTGGTACCCCCTGCGCTTCGAGGAGGCGCTCGGCCAGGCCGCGCGCGACAACGGCCTGCCGAGCTCGCTCTTGGCCGGCGTCGTCTCGGTCGAGACGCGCTTTTCCGCCGACGCCAGGAGCCACGCAGGCGCCATCGGCGCGGCCCAGCTCATGAAGGCGACCGGCACCGCCGTCGGGCGCAAGGTCTTCGGCAAGAGCTTCGACGCCCGGAAGCTCCACGACCCCGAGGTCAACCTCGCCGTCGCCGCCCGCTACCTCGCCGATCTCGTCGACCGCTTCGACGGCCACCCCGCGCTCGCCGTCGCCGCCTACAACGCCGGCCCTGCGCCGGTAAGCCGCTGGCTCGAGGCGCGCGGCAAGCTCGAGCTCGACGCCTTCGTCGAGACGATCCCCTTCGAGCAGGCCCGCCGCTACGTCATGCGCGTACTCTCCGACGCCGAGATCTACCGCCGCCTCTACGGCCTCGACGGCGAGCCGATCGCGCTCCCGCTCCGCTTCGACCGCAGCGCGAGGCGCTGACCATGGCACCCGATCCGACCTTGCCGCTCGTGCTCGTCTTCGACGACGACCTCATCGCGCACCCGGACTTCCTCGGCGCGCACGCCGCGCGCTTCGTCTACCGCGCCAACGCCGATGACGCCGTCGCCGACGTGCTCGCGCTCTCGCCCGACCTCGTGCTCATGGACTTCTCCATGGGCACCCCCATCGACGGCGCCACCGCCGTACGCACCCTGCGCGCCCGCTTCGAGGATCTGCCCATCGTCGCCATCTCCTCGGATTCACGCCGCAATCGCGTCATGATCGAGGCCGGCGCCAGCGACGGCGTGCCCAAGATGGCCCTGGCCGAGCAGCTCCGCCACGTGCTCTCGTTCGCGCGCCGCACCAAGGCGTAGGAGCGGCCCTCGTGGCCGCCCGCGCGGCACTTCAATCCTCTGATTCGAGGCTGTCCTCGGGCACCAGATCGGTGTCGATCACGAAGCGCCCGGTCGGCGTCTTGCCGACCCAGCGCCCGAGATGGATCAGCACGCGCTCGCAGGTCGCCGGGTCGTCGGGCAGGGGGATCACCACCCCCTGCAGCGGATCCATCGGCGACAGGCGCGCGCGCGACAAGAGCTCCACGCGCGGCACCATGTCGCGCGCCCGCTCGATCCGCCGGAACTGCCTGAGATCGTAGCTCCGCGGCGTGCCGAGGTGGCGCAGCACGAGATCGGCCCCGTCGAGCGCCACCTCGGTCGGAAAGAAGAAGGCCGCCGAAACGAACGAGAGCCCGAGGAACGCGATGATCGCCCAGAACGCCTCCTCGAGCAGCCAGCCGACGAGCACCGTGCCCGCGATGACGACCACCGCCGCGATGACGAGCCGCACCGGTTTGCGGCGCGCCGGCCACACCCGATAGCGGATCACGCCGCCCGAGGTCTTGGCGCGGACCTCGCCCGCGAGCACCGATTCGGCGGCATCGTCGGCCATGCGCGGTACCGTACCCGCCTTGACACGCTTGGGCAAACCTCGGAGAACGACCGTTCATGGCCGCCCCGCGCCCCACGCTCCCCAGCATCGCCGTGCTCGCCGCGCTCGCCAGTCCCGCGCTCGCGACCGCCTGCGGCAACGAGCCCGACCGCGGCCCGCCCCCCCGTCTCGTCGAGCCCTCCGCCGAGCGCCTCGCCGCGCTCACCGCCAGCGGCCCGGCGGCCGAGGTCCTGCCCGCGCGCGGCCTCACCACCGCCGCCGAGCTCGAAGCCTACGTCGAGGAGTGCGCCGAGGCCGAAGCCGCCCGCGCCAAAAACCCCGACCCCGACGCCGCCTCGAGCGCGAAGATCGGCGTCGTCTATCGCGGCGACAAGCCCAAGAAGCTCCCGCCGATCCAGGACGACAAGATCTTCCGCTGGACCGAGGGCAACCCCGAGTACATCGACCCGAACAAGATCGCCGAGGCCGCCGGCACCTCCATCGTCTCCAACCTCTTCGAGCCGCTCCTCGTGCGCGCCGCCGGCAACGCCCCGCCGGTGCCCGCCGCCGCCACGCGCTACGACGTCTCCGCCGACGGCAAGGTCTACACCTTCCACCTGCGCCCCGGCATGGTCTGGTCCGACGGCCGCCCCGTCACCGCCCACGACTACGTCTACGGCTTCCTGCGCGGCCTCGCCCCCGAGACCGGCTCGCGCAACGCGCAGCAGCTCTGGGTCATCGAGGGCGCCAAGGACTACAACGCCGGCCGCATCAAAGCCGCCGACCAGGTCGGCGTGCGCGCGCTCGACGACCTCACTCTCGAGATCCGCCTCGTCGGGCCCGCCCCCTACTTCCCCGACCTCGTCACCTACATCGCCTACTCGCCGATCCCGCGCTGGGCGGTCGAAGCCCACGGCGACCAGTGGGTCCGCCCCGAGCACATCGTCACCAACGGCCCGTTCCGTCTGTCCCGCTGGCTCGAGCGCGATCGCTTCGAGCTCGTCAAGAACCCGACCTTCTGGGGCGCCGCCGACGTCGCCCTCGAAGGCTCGGTGATCTACATCACCGACAACGAAGCCCAGGTCCTGACCCTCTACGAGAGCGGCCAGACCCACCTCGCGCGCCCGCTCTCGCCCGACTCCCTGCAGCGCGCCGTCAAGGAGGGCCGCGCCGACCTGCGCATCGACACCAACGCCTGCGTCTACTACTACGCGCTGCGCCTCGACCACGGCCCGCTCTCCGACTCGCGCGTGCGCCTCGCGCTCAACCTCGCCTTCGACAAGGAGACGCTCGTCACCCACGTGCTCGGCGCCTTCCAGCTCCCGGCGCAGAGCTTCGTGCCCCCGATGTTCGAGGCCTTCATGGGCTACCGCTCACCGTCTCTGCCCGAGCGCGACCCGCTCATGGCCTCGCGCCTGCTCGCCGCCGCCGGCTACCCGCGCGGCAAGGGCTTCCCGACGCTCGACATCCTCTACAACACCTCCGAGGGCCACAAGCGCATCGCCGAGTTCGCCGCCCGCTCCTGGCAGGAGACCCTCGGCATCGCGATGTCCGCCTCCAACATGGAGTGGAAGTCGCTCCTCAAGCAGACCCGCACCGGCGACTTCTCCCTCGCCCGCTCGGCCTGGTGCGCCGACTACCCCGACCCGCTCAACTTCCTCGAGCTCTTCTACAGCGCCTCCGAGAACAACATCACCGGCTACGACAACCCCGCCTTCGACGCGATCCTCAACCGCTCACGCAACGAGCCCGACCGCGCCCGCCGCCGCGCGCTGCTCTGCGCCGCCGAAAAAGCCCTGCTGACGGACCTGCCCTTCGTCCCACTCTATCAGTATACACGCTCGATCCTTCTCCGCCCCGAAATCAAAGGCTACGAGTCTCAGTACCAGGACCACCACCCGCTTCGCTGGGTCTCCATCGAGAACACACCCGCACCCGGCGGAGACCGCTGATGCTCCGCTTCATCGCCGGTCGCCTGCTCTCGAGCATGATCGTGCTCTGGGTCCTGGTCACCCTGTCGTTCTTCCTGATGCGCTTCGCCCCCGGCGGCCCCTTCGACGCCGACCGCAAGCTGCCGCCCGCGGTCGAGGCGAACAAGTGGGTGAAGTTCAAGATGGGCGTCGAGCTCACGAGCCCCGTCGCCGGCACCGTCACCACCATCGCCGAGCTCGTGCCCCAGGTCACCGAGCTCAGCGAAGGCGCGGCGCTCGCCACCATCCAGCCCGACGACGGCGCCGCCCCGGTCACGGTCGCGATGCCGTCGAGCACCACCGTCGTCTCGCTCAACGTGCTCCCCGGCGAGAAGGTCGCCGCCGGCGCCACCATCGCGGTCGTGCCCAAGTCGAGCTTCGCGCAGTACCTCGACGCCATCGGCGGCTACCTCGTGCTCGACTTCGGCGTGACCTTCAGCTCCGACGGCCAGCGCACCGTCAACGAGGAGCTGATGCGCGCCCTGCCGATCAGCCTCCAGCTCGGCGGCATGGCGCTCGTCTTCGCGCTGCTCGTCGGCGTGCCGATCGGGCTCATCGCCGGCCTCAAGCAGAACAGCTGGATCGACCACGCCTCGATGTCCGCCGCGATGATCGGCGTCTCGATCCCCACCATGGTCTCGGGCCCGATCCTCATCACCATCTTCGCCACCGGCCTCGCCTGGCTCCCGCCCGGCGGCTGGGAGCAGGTCACCCCCGAGTGGTCCACCCTCGAGCACCGCATCCTGCCGGTCATCACCCTCGGCCTCGCCTACGTGCCGACCGTCGCGCGCCTCACCCGCGGCGGCATGCTCGAGGTCATCCGCTCCGACTGGATCCGCACCGCGCGCGCCAAGGGCCTCTCCGAGGGCACCATCGTGCGCCGCCACGCGCTGCGCGGCGCGCTCCTTCCGACCGTCAGCTGGCTCGGCCCCGGCATGGCCGGCATCGTCACCGGCTCGGTCGTCGTCGAGGCGGTCTACCGCATCCCCGGCCTGGCCGAGAACTTCGTCAAGCCCGCGCTCAACCGCGACTACCCGATGGTGATCGGCGTCGTCGTCGTCTACGCCGCCATCCTCGTCCTGCTCAACCTCATCGTCGACATCGTCTACACCCTCCTCGACCCGCGCGTGAGCATCGACGGATGAGCGAGCCCACCCCCAGCGCGGACCCCCAGACCCCGCCACAGACTCGGCCCCAGATTCCGGCCGAGTCCCGCCCCGAGCCGGCGCCGCACAGCCTCGGCCGCGACGCCTGGCGCCGCCTCAAGCAGAACCGCCTCGCCATCGTCAGCCTCGCGCTCGTCGGCGCGATCGCCTTCGTCGGCTACAGCGCGCCGCTCATCTGGGCGCCCCACGTCACCCACTTCTCCCCCTACGAGCAGCACACCACGCTCGCCAACATGCCGCCCGGCACGCGCGACGTCTCGCACGAGTACCCGAGCTACGACGGCGACTCGCGCGCCTTCGACGTCGTCGATCTCGACCGCGACGGCGTCATCACGTGCGAGCGCACGACCTTCGCCGACGGCTCGCCCGGCCCGATCGAGTGCCCCGAGCTCGCGCTGTGCGAGCTCGCCGCCGGCTTCTACGACGAGCTCTTCAAAACCTGGGACCGCGCCACCGGCGACGTCGAGCCCGCGCCCCGCGCCCGCGACGGCGACGGCTACCTCACCTTCAAGGAGTTCCCCAAGGACGACCTCGACCTGCCCAAGCACCTGCGCGGCCTCGGCCTCGCCGGCCCCGAAGCCTTCCGCAAGCTCGACGTCGACGGCGACCACGTGATCTCCCCCTGGGAGGTCCTCGAGCGCCAGCGCTACCTGCGCTACTCCACCGTGCCCGCCGGCGGCGGCCAGCGCGGCTTCGACGGCTTCGTGCTCACCCACGACAAGGACCGCGACCTGCGCATCACCCGCGGCGAGTTCCCCGGCGCGCCCACCCTGCACACCTTCCACCTCGGCACCGACTACATCGGGCGCGACATCCTGACGCGCCTCCTCTACGGCGCGCGCCTCTCGATCACCATCGGCCTCCTCTCGACCCTGGTCTCGCTCCTCATCGGCGTGCTCTACGGCGCCATCGCGGGCTACGCCGGCGGCCGCACCGACAACGTCATGATGCGCATCGTCGACATCCTCTACGGCCTGCCCTTCATGTTCCTCGTCATCCTCATCATCGTCGTCGTCGACCAGCGCGACGACCCCGTGCTCATCTTCGTCCTGCTCGGCTGCGTACAGTGGCTCACCACCGCGCGCGTCGTGCGCGGCCAGGTGCTCTCCCTCAAGCACCGCGAGTTCATCGAGGCCCAGCGCGCGCTCGGCGCCTCGCGCGCCAACATCGTGCTCAAGCACCTCATCCCCAACACGCTCGGCCCCGTCGTCGTCTACGCCACCCTGCTCGTGCCCGCCGTCATCATCGAGGAGGCCTTCCTCGCCTTCCTCGGCCTCGGCCTCTCCGACTCGTGGGGCAAGATGATCTCCGAGGGCGCTGGCGTCGCCAGCCTCACCGCCTACCCCTGGCAGATCCTCTTCCCCGGCCTCGCCCTCGCCGTCACCCTCTTCTCGCTCAACTTCCTCGGCGACGGCGTGCGCGACGCGATGGATCCTCAGATGCGGGGGCGCAAATGACCGCCCCGACCGCCGCCCCGCCGATCCTCGAGGTGCGCGACCTCGTCGTCGAGTTCCGCCACGATCACGGCCACTTCGCCGCCGTCGACGGGCTCTCCTACCAGCTCCACGCCGGCCGCACGCTCGGCATCGTCGGCGAGTCCGGCTCGGGCAAGTCGGTCACCAACCTCGCCGTGATGGGCCTCCTGCCGCGCCCGCCCGCGCGCATCCCGCGCGGCTCGATCCGCTTCCACGACACCGAGCTCACGACCGCCTCCGAGGCCACCCTGCGCAAGATCCGCGGCAACCGCATCGCGATGATCTTCCAGGACCCGATGACCAGCCTCAACCCCTACCTCAAGATCGGCCGCCAGCTCAGCGAGGTGGTCGAGCTCCACCAGAAGCTCGACAAGCGCCGCGCCCGCGACGCCGCCGTGCACATGCTCGAGCGCGTCGGGATCCCCTCCGCCGCCGAGCGCATCGACCAGTACCCGCACCAGTTCTCCGGCGGCATGCGCCAGCGCGTCATGATCGCCATGATGCTGCTGAACCGCCCCGAGGTGCTGATCGCCGACGAGCCGACCACCGCGCTCGACGTCACCATCCAGGCGCAGATCCTCGATCTGCTGCGCGATCTCCAGGCCGAGCTCGGCATGGCCGTGACCCTCATCACGCACGACCTCGGCGTCGTCGCCGGCATGGCCGACCACGTCATCGTCATGTACGCCGGCCGCGTCATGGAGCAGGGGCTCGCCACCGAGGTCTTCCACAACCCCTCGCACCCCTACACCCTCGGCCTCCTCCAGAGCATCCCGCGCGCCGACCAGAAGGTCGAACGCCTCTACACCATCCCCGGCCGCCCGCCCGAGATCGACCGCAAGCCGCCCGGCTGCCCGTTCGAGCCGCGCTGCCGCTTCGCCCGCGACGCCTGCCGCGCCGCGCCGCCGCCGGTCAGCCAGCTCAGCACCAGCCACGCCGTCGCCTGCATCGCGCTCGACGAGGTCGCCGCCGACGCCCAACGCGGCGCGCTGCTCGCCCGCGTCGCCAGCGAGGTCGCCGCCTCGGCGCGCGCTCCCTCCGGCCAACCCGCGAACCCGCCCACCGACCGGCAGGGAGGTGGCGCGTGAGCCCCGCGCTCGTCACCCTCGACCGCCTGCGCGTGCACTTCCCGCTGCGCGCCAAGGGCTTCCTGTCGAAGACCCGGGCCGTCGTGCGCGCCGTCGACGGCATCGATCTCGCGATCGCGCCCGGCGAGACCGTCGGCCTCGTCGGCGAGTCCGGCTGCGGCAAGTCGACCACCGGCCGCGCCATCCTGCAGCTCTACCCGCCCCGGGTCGCGACGATCACCGGCGAGGTCCACTACGGCGGCCGCGACCTCGTCGCGCTCGGCCGCCGCGGACCAGGCGCGATGCGCCCCCTGCGCAAGGATCTGCAGATCATCTTCCAGGACCCCTACGCCTCGCTCAACCCGCGCATGACGATCGGCTCGACCATCGCCGAGCCCCTCAAGATCCACGGCCTCGCCAAGGGCTCCGCCATCACCGAGCGCGTCAACTCCCTCCTCGAGACCGTCGGCCTGTCGCCGACGATGGCGCGCCGCTTCCCGCACGAGTTCTCCGGCGGCCAGCGCCAGCGCATCGGCATCGCGCGCGCGCTCGCCGTCAACCCGAAGTTCATCGTCTGCGACGAGCCGATCTCCGCGCTCGACGTCTCGATCCAGGCCCAGATCATGAACCTCATGGCCGAGCTGCGCGAGCGCCTCGGCCTGACCTACCTCTTCATCGCCCACGATCTGGCCGCGGTGAAGCACATCGCCCAGCGCATCGCGGTCATGTACCTCGGCGGCATCGTCGAGCTCGCGCCCGCCGACGAGGTCTACGAGCGCCCGCTGCACCCCTACACGCGGGCCCTGATCTCGGCCGTGCCGATCCCCGATCCCAGCCAGCGCGAGCGCAAGCGCATCCGCCTCGACGGCGAGATCCCGAGCCCGATCGACCCGCCGCCCGGCTGCCACTTCCACCCGCGCTGCCCCTACGCCGAGCCGATCTGCAAGACCGACGCGCCGCCGCTGACCGAGGTCAGCCCGGGCCGCTTCGTCGCCTGTCACCCGGTCGCACGCGGCTCGCCCTTCACCGTGCGCGCCTCCTGATCACGCACGACACGGACGCGCGGCATGGCCTTCACCGTGCGCGCCTCCTGATCACACACGACACGGACGCGCGGCATGGCCTTCACCGTGCGCGCCTTCTGATCACACACGATACGGGCCACGTACTACGCGGATCGACGACCCCACACGTAGGGGCGGCCCTCGTGGCCGCCCGCGTGGTACGACCCTCGCTCGCGAGCCACGCGCCTACGAGCGCGTCTTCTTCTTCCACGCGTCGTAGCGCCCGATCAGCCAGTCGGCGAGCAGCGCGCCGAGCGCCTCGTGTCCCTTGTTGGTCAGGTGCGCGTAGTCGCCGGACAGGCGCCTGGCCTTACGCCAGGACTCCAGCGCCTTCTTGCCGCCCATCGCCTCGAGCGTGTCGAAGAACGCGCAGCCCTCTTCGGCCGCCACCTCGCGCTGCGCCTTGTAGATCGTGTCCAGCGCCGGATCGAGCACGACCTTGCCGCCCTTGTCCTCGCCGTGCGCGATCGGCGCGACGATCACGCACGCCGCCTCGGGCGAGCCCGCCCGCAGCGCGGCCAGGGTCTTCTCGAGGTCCGCCTTGTGCGCCGCCTCGCTCAGGGCGGGGTCGACCCGCTCGTTGCCGCCGAAGTTCAGGACGACCAGCGCCGGCTTGCGCGCCTCGACCTGCCCCTCGAGGTGCTCGGGATCGGCGTTGAGCCAGCGCCGCGCGCGCATGCCCAGGATCCCCAGCGCGTCGAGCTGCACGCCCCTATCGCCCCGCTCGAGCACGACGCCGTAGACCCGTACGAGCCCTTCGCCCGCCGCGCGGATCTTGATCGTCGTCGCCGGCGCCTCCAGCGCGACCCGCCACACCGCGTCCCCGCGCGTCTTCTGCGCCGTCGAGCGCGTGGCGATCGGCTCGCCGCCGCCGTCGGCGAAGAGCTGGAGCTTGCCGCCCTTGGGCGCTCCCTGAAACCAGACCTCGACCGCGCTCACCGGCTCGCCCTTGACCTCGAAGGTCGCGCTCGCCCCGCCGAAGCTCGTCGCGACGACGCCGCCGTAGCCGTAGCGCCCGTCGCCCTCGTTGCCGGACATGACCGAGCTCGCGTCCCAGCCCTGGCGCTTCATGCGCACGCCGTCGCGCAGGTAGCCGTCGAAGGTCGTGCTCGCGAGCAAGAAGCCCGGCCCGGCGTCGCCGAAACGGCGCTGCAGGCGCTGGCGCAGCTCGCTCGTATAACCGTCCGAGACGATGGCGGAATCGCCGTACCACGCGACCCGGGTGATGCCGCCCTCGCGCCCCGTCTCGAGCCCCGCGAGCCGCGCGAAGAACGCGCCCAGCGGCTCGGCCTTCGCCCCCGGCGCCCACGCGGCCAGCGACCCCACGACACACAACACAACAATAATTCGCTCGAACATCGCCTTCCCTCTGAACCGCGCGCGCGCCGGCGGCCGCGTCCCCCCCTTTTGCTCGCTCCGATGCCGGCTGGCAAAGATCTCGGGCGGTCTCCAGATTCCCCCGGGTCGCGTGCCGCTGTTCCTACTCGCACGCACATCCGTTGCGACCCGCGCGGCGATCGGCTATCGTCCTCTCGTCCGGGACGTTGTCCGGCCGCCGCCTCGCCCGAAAGGGGGCGGTGATTCGGGGTTCGATGTTCGACGAGGGGTCCGTCCCAGTGATATCTCACTGAGGTCGAGGAGCACCATGGTCTACGAGAAATCCACTGGCATCGCTGGCGTCGTCTGGGGCGTCGTGGTCGACAACAAACACCCCACGGGTGAGTTCAAGGTCAAGTGCAAGCTCCCCTGGGTCCTCTCGTCCGAGGACCAGGACGACGCGGACTTCACGACCGGCTGGTGCGCCGTGCTCACGCCGATGGCCGGCAACAAGCGCGGCTTCTACTGCCTGCCGGAGAAGGACGACACGGTCCTGCTCGCCTTCGTGCACGGCGACCCCAAGGAGGGCGTCGTCATCGGCTCGTGCTGGAATGCCACCGACAAGGCGCCGCACGGCGCCGACGCCCCGGCCGACACGACCGACCCGATGGGCAACGCGATCGGCATCGCCGACGCCGCGACCGACACGACCGACGACAAGAACAACTACCGCTGCTTCGTGAGCCGCGCCGGCAGCGTGATGATGTTCGACGACACCGATGGGAAGGAGAAGATCACCTTCAAGACGAAGAAGGGGACCTGCGTCAACCTCAACGACGAGAAGGAGACGATCTCCATCTACGACCACGCCAAGGAGGTCTACCTCCACATGGACAAGGCGAACAAGAAGATCACGCTCGAGTCCAAGGAAGGCGACATCGACATCTTCTGCAAGAAGGGCAAGCTCAACATCGAGGCCAAAGAGATCTTCACCAAGGCCGAGAAGACGCAGACCCACGAAGCCGGCACCGAGTGGAAGCAGAAGTCCGGCAGCAAGATGGACATGGAGGCCGGCGCGACCATGACCCTCAAGGGCGGCCCCAAGATCGACCTCAACCCGTGATCTCGCGTCTCACGCGCTCGAGCGCATGACGCTCGGGTTGCCTCCCCCAAGCGCGGTTTCCGTGCATTGTGCGGGCCCCTGTGGCACAAGGACGGCCTGGGGTGCCCCGCACGGGCTCCCCCGCCCGTAGGAAACCGGCCCCATGACGAGCATCATCGTCGCATTCTTCGTGAGCCTCGCGGTGGCGACGGCGGTGACGCCGCTCGTGCTGCGCGTGGCCGCGCGGCGCGGGCTCTACGACAAACCGGACGGGCGCAAGATCCACTCGCGCCTCATCCCGCGCCTGGGCGGGATCGCCATCGTGCTCGGCTTCTTCGCGCCGGTCACCGGGCTGCTCGTCGTCGAGGCGGGCATGCGCGTGCAGCTCACCCAGAACGAGACGCAGCTCATCGGCCTCTTCGCCGGCGGCGCGCTCATCGCCCTGCTCGGCCTCTGGGACGACCTGCGCGGCACCAACGCGCGCCAGAAGTTCGCGGTCCAGATCGTCGTCGCCGTGTTGATGTGGTTCCTCGACTATCGCATCGAGAACCTCTCGAGCCCCTTCGGCACCCCCTTCGAGCTCGGCGCGCTCGCCTTCCCGGTGACGCTCCTCTGGTTCGTCGGCGTGATGAACGCCGTCAACCTCATCGACGGCCTCGACGGGCTCGCCGGCGGCGTCGGCTTCATCTCGGTCACGACCCTGATGGTGATGGCGCTGATGGACGCCAACGTGCTGGCGGCCTTCATGTGCGCCGCGCTGGCCGGCGCGCTCGGCGGCTTCCTCTTCTACAACTTCAACCCCGCCCGCATCTTCATGGGCGACACCGGCAGCCTCTTCCTCGGCTTCGTGCTCGCGGCGTTCTCGATCTCCACCTCCTCGAAGGGCTCGACCGCGCTCGCGCTCACGGTGCCGCTCCTCGTCCTGACGCTGCCGCTCCTCGACACCATGCTCGCCATCGGCCGCCGCGTGCGCGCACGCCGCAACATCTTCTCCGCCGACCAGGAGCACATCCACCACCGCCTGCTCAAGGCCGGCTTCTCCCACCGCGGCGCGGTGCTCACGCTCTACGCCGTCACCGCCACGCTCGCCGCCGTCGCCATCGTCATGCGCGCGACCTCGCAGCCGATCGTCGGTGTGGTGCTGCTCGCCTCGGCGCTCGTCGTCTTCCTGCTCCTGCGCTTCATCGCCGGCTGGCGCCGCGCCCAGCGCGTACCGCCACCCCCCGAGGTCGCCGCCGTCGCTGGCGAGCGCCTCTCCAAGGAGGCCTGAGCCGTGCACGTCGTCGCGCTCAACCAGTTCTACGCGCCGCACAGCTCGGCGACCGCGCAGCTCCTCACCGAGCTCGCCGAGGGCCTCGTCAAACGCGGCCACCACGTCACCGTCGTCACCTCCGGCCCACGCTTCGCTTCGACCTTCCGCGGCGCCGCGCGGGCGCACGTCTACGCCGAGATGAACGGCGTGCGCGTCATCCGCATCCCGTCGACGCACCTCGGCAAGGCCAACCTCGCGCACCGCGCCGCCGACTACGCGAGCTTCTACCTCGAGGCCCTGCGCACGCTCGCGCGCCTGCCCGAGCGCCCCGACGTCTTCTTGCCGCTGACGACACCGCCCTTCGTCGCCATCGCCGCCCAGTTGGCCGCGCCAGGTGGCTGGTGGCCAACGAGCGAGGCGCGATGGATGCGAGGAGCCCACGTGCCGGTCGTCGCCCTGGTCCAGGACCTCTACCCCGACGTCGCGGTGCGCCTCGGCGTGCTCCGCCATGGCGGGCTCGCGCATCGCGCCTTCGCCGCGCTCTCCCGCGCGAGCCTCACCCGCGCCACCCACCTCATCGCGCTCTCGGAGCTCATGGCCGAGCACCTCGTCGCCTACGGCGTGCGCCCCGGCCTCATCGACGTCATCCCCAACTGGGCGCTGTCCGAGGTCGAGGCCACCACCGCCCCCAAGGGTGGCGCCGAGGCGCGCCTCGAGTACGGCCTCGGCGATCGCTTCGTCGTCATGTACTCGGGCAACCTCGGCGCCGGCCACCAGTTCGAGACCCTGCTCGCCGCCGCGCGCCGCCTGCGCGAGCGGCGGGACATCGCCTTCGTCTTCGTCGGCGAGGGCGTGCGCAAGCCCGAGGTCGAGCGCTTCGTGCGCCAGGAGTCGCTCGCCAACGTGAAGATCCTGCCGCTGGCCCCGCGCGCGCGCCTCGCCGAGAGCCTCGCCGCCGCCGATCTGCACGTCATCACCATGCGCGACGGGCTCGAGGGCCTGGTCGTGCCCTCCAAGCTCTACGGCGTGCTCGCGGCCGAGCGGCCCACGCTCTTCATCGGCCCCGCGCGCGACAGTGTGGCCGAGACGCTCGCCGCCGCCGAGGCCGGCCTGAGCTTCGACAACGGCGACGTCAGCGGTGTGGTCGCCGCCATCGAGCGCCTCGCCGCCGACCGCGCGCTCGGTCAGGCGATGGGCGCGCGCGGCCGCCGCTACCTCATGAGCCACCTCACGCGCACCCGCGCGCTCGACGCCTACGAGCGCGTGCTCCTGCGCGCCGTCGCCCGCGGCGCCCGCGCCTCCACGCCCGCCTCGGGCGCCACCACCGCCGCCGCACCCTCCCACCACGACGACCGGAGGCGCGGCCGATGAGAGACCGCTCCTCGCGCCCCCAGACCGACCGGCCGCACGTGCCCAGCGCCGCCGAGCCGTCCAAGCTCGACCTCCTGCCCGGCGGCTTCGTCGCTCAGCGCCCGCGCGAAGACCCCGAGCGCGAGTCGCTCATCGGCGCGCTCTCGGGCTACTGGGCGATCCTGATGCGGCGCAAGCTCATCGTCGCGCTGGTGCTCGCGGCCGCCGTCGGCGTCGGCTACTTCTGGCTGCAGCAGCAGGTCCCGATCTATCGCGCCTCGGCCAAGGTGATCATCAACTACGATCCGCCCAAGGTCCTGCAGGTACGCGACGTGGTCGAGCTCGGCAGCCCCAAGGAGTATCGCGGGCAGCTCGCCTACTTCGAGACGCAGTACCGCATCATCAAGAGCAACCTCGTCGCCGAGATGGTGCTCAACCGCGAGAACCTCTGGAACGATCCGCACCTGCTCGGCTTCGACCGCCGCCCGCAGCTCACCCAGGCCGACAAGGACGGCGTGATCGAGAAGACGCACCAGCCGTCCTTGCTCGCCGGCATGATCCAGGTGCGGCCGGTGCCGAACTCGATGATGGTGCAGATCGACTTCGACGATCCCGATCCGGCCTTCGCGCAGCGCGTCGTCAACGCGGTGGCGCTCGCCTACAAGGACCAGAACGTCGGCTACAAGGACAAGATCGTCGAGGCCGCCACCCGCGACCTCGAGAAGAGCGCCGAACAGAAGAAGCAGGAGGTCGCGCAGGCGCTCCAGGCGCGCATCGCCTTCGAGCAGCTCCACGACATGGGCAGCGTCGACGTCGCCAAGGAGTCGATCGACGAGCGCATGAAGAAGCTCGAGAGCGATCTCACGACCGCGCGCACCGAGCGCATCACGCTGGAGGCGCGCTGGAACGCGCTCTCGCGCTACGCCAAGGGGTCCGATCCGTTCCGCGTCTCGTCCAAGGACATCCTCGACTCCGACGTCATCCGTCTCCTCAAGACCCAGATCGCCGGCGTCGAAGCCGAGCTCGCCGGCCTCCGGACCAAGTACCTCGAGCGCCACCCCGACGTCGTCTCCAAGGAGGAGGAGCTCGCCAAGCTCCGCGCCATCGCGCGCCAGGAGGTCGAGAACCTCGCCCAGAGCGTGCGCAACCAGCTCGTGCAGATCAAACAGGTCGAGGACGGGCTCGGGCACGAGCTCGCCGGCGTGCGCTCCGAGCAGAGCCGCATCAGCATCCTCGCGCTCGAGTACACGCGCCTCAAGGAGACCGAGCAGCAGGTCAAGGACACCGAGGCGGTGATCGCCAAGCGCCTCTCGGAGATGAAGGAGTCGGCGAAGTTCGAGACCAACAACGTGCGTGTGCTCGACGAGGCGACGCTGCCGAACGCGCCGATCTCGCCGCGGCGCGCGATGGTGCTGGCGGTCGCCTTCGTGCTCGGGCTCATCCTGGCGATCGGCACCGCGCTGCTCGTCGACTACGCGGACGCGACGGTGAAGGACTGGAAGGACCTGGAGGAGCGCCTCGGCCACAAGGTGCTCGGCGTGGTGCCGGTGATCGGCCCGCGCTCGAGCCGCGGCATGACCCCGGAGGAGCGGCGCGAGCGCGACCTCTACATCCACCAGAACCCGACCTCGAACGCCGCCGAGGCGAGCCGCTCGCTGCGCACCAACCTGCTCTTCATGTCGACCGCCAAGAAGCTCGAGACGCTGCTCATCACCTCGGCCAGCCCCTCCGAGGGCAAGTCGATGATGGCCGCGCACGTCGCCACCTCGGTCGCGGCCTCGGGCAGCCGCGTGCTCCTGGTCGAGGCCGACATGCGCCGCCCGCGTCTCGCCCAGAGCTTCAAGGTGCCGCACACCGTCGGCCTCTCCTCGGCACTGGTCGACAGCGACTCGATCGATCGCTACGTGCAGAAGACCGAGGTCGCCAACCTCGACATCCTTCCCTGCGGACCGGTGCCGCCGAACCCGGCCGAGCTCCTGCACACCGCGCGCTTCTCCGAGCTGCTCGCCGAGATGAAGCGCCGCTACGACACGGTGATCTTCGACTCGCCGCCGCTTCTGCCCGTCGCCGACGGTCTCGTGCTCGCCCAGCAGCTCGACGGCGTGCTCGTCGTCGTGCGCGCCGGACAGACGAGCCGCCACGCCCTGCGCCACGCCCTGCGCAGCCTCACCAACGTCGAGGCGCCGATCCTCGGCATGGTCCTCAACTACCAGAGCCACCGGAAGGCCGGCGGCTACGGCTATGGTTATGGCTACGGCTATGGCTACGGCTACGGCTATCGCAGCAAGAACCCCGAGGCCGCGGCGCAGGAGCCGTGAAGCCCGCGCCCAAAGCGCTGCGCGATGATCCCGGCGCGCCCCCGGCGTTGCAGTCGGAGCGCCGCCGCCCGACCGGTCAGCACACCTTCGTCGCCGCGCGCCTGCCGCACTGGGGACACGTCACCTGGCCGGAGGTGCTCTTCGCGCTCGGCGTCATCGCCGCGCCGCTGGCGCTCGGCGCGGTGCACGCCGTCACCCGCGTCGCGCTCGCCGGCCTCTTCGTCGTCGCGTTCGCCGGCGCGGTCTGGCGCCTCGCGCGCGAGCGGCGCGAGCTGCGCATCGGCTGGATCGGCGGCGCGCTCTTCGTCGCGCTCGCCTGGTCGTTCCTGCAGTGGCTGCCGCTGCCGTCCGCGCTGGTCGAGCTCCTCTCGCCATACGCCTACACCACCCGCGTCGCCGCGGCCGAGCTCGCCGGCCTCGATGTGCCGGGCTGGATGCCGCTCGCGCTCGACGCCGGCCGCGCCGCGCTCGGCGTGCTCACGCTGCTCACCGTCACGCTCGGATTCCTCACCGCGACGAGCCTGCGCGCCGACAGCGACGCGCGCGCCCGCATCACGACCTACATCGAGCTCGCCGCGCTCGGCGTGCTCATCTCGGCGCTCATCCACCACGGCCTCGATCTCGACGCGATCTGGGGCGTCTATACACCGCAGAGCGGCCTGCCGAGCTTCGTGACGAGCTTCGTCAACCCCAACCACGCGGCCGCCCTGATGCTCCTCGGCGCGCTCGTCGCCTTCGGCGCCTCGCTCTCCCCCGAGCGCTCCCAGCGCTGGCACCTCGTCGTCGGCGTGCTGCTCGCCTCGGGCGTGCTCGCATCGCTGTCCCGCGCCAATGCGCTGCTCCTCGTCGTCGCCCTGATCGTGCTCACCGTGCCGCCGCTCTTTCGCCGCCGCTTCCGCGACGATCGCGCGCGCCTCGTCCGCCTGCTCGCCGGTGCGCTGTCCTGTCTCTTCGTCGCCCTCGTCCTGATCGGCCCCGAGCGCTGGCTCGGCGAGCTCGCCGCCCTCGGCGACGCCGGCCTCACCGACCAGGGCGTCTTCTCCCAGTGCTGGACCGTCGCCGCGGACGCGCTCGGGCTCGCGCCGCTGCCCGGCCTCGGCGGGGGCGGCTTCGCCGTCGCCTCACCTTCGCTCTCCCAGAGCGTCGGCGACGCCTACCTCGCCTTCGCGCACAACGGCGTGCTCCAGGTCCTGCTCGATCTCGGCGTCGTCGTCGGCGCGGTCGTGCTCCTCATGCTCGCCCTCGGCTTCGGCAAGGTCGCCCGCTTCGGCCTGCGCGACGCCCGCCATCTCCCGATCTGGGGCGCCGCCGTCGGCCTCGGCTCACTCGCCCTGCAGAACCTCGTCGACTTCTCGCTGTGGCTCCCCGGCGTCGCCCTGCCCGCCGCCGCGACGCTCGGCCTCGTCGTCGAGGCGAGCTGGCCGGCTACCCGCGTCCGCCGCCGCGCCCGCGTGTCCACTGCCTCCGAGCCCAGCCCCGTCGCGCAACCGATCGCGCTCGTCATCGCTGCCGTCGGCATCGCGATCGTGACCGCCGTGCCCGCCCTGCGCGACGCGCCGGAGACGTGGCGCGCCGCCGCGACCACAGCCCTGGCCGAGCGCGCCGGCGAGCACGCCACCTCCGAGATCGCCCGCATCGATCGCCAGGAGCTCGTCACCAGCCACCCGCACGATCACCTCGCCTTCGCCTTGTCCGCGGCCCTGGCCGAGCGCGCCGGCGAGCACGACGAGGCCGACCGCTTCCTGTCGCGCGCGCTCGCCCTGGCCCCGCACGACGCGGGCACACTCCAAGCCGCAGCGCGTCAGGCGATCCGTGCCGGCGACGAGGCCGCCGCCCTGGGCGTCATCGCGCGCCTCGACCCCGATGGGCAGGGTGATCAGCGCGCGGTCGACCTCGTGCTCGGCGCGCCTCACCTGAAGTCGTTGCACGAGGGCTTCTTCTCCGCCCATCCCGCGCGCGCGATCACCGCCGCCCGCCGCCTCGTCGCCAGCGACGCACCCGAGCGCGCCGACCGCCTGCTCGTCTGGGCGCTCACGCGCGCTCCCGACGACCTCGAGCTCACGCGCGAGCTCGGCGCGCGTCGCTGGCACGACGCGCCCTTCCTCGAGCGGCTCGCCACGACCTGCCTCGCCCACGCCGGGTCCGCCGCCGACCCCGCGAGCCGCGCGCGCTGGGAGCAGCTCGGCTACCACTTCCAGGCGCGCGTCGAGGCCCTGACCCGCCGCCCCCTCAACGCCTACCAGCTCTACCTCGCCGCCGCCGCGGCCGTGCCCGACGAGGCGGTGCCGGCGCTCCTCGAGGCCGGCAAGGTCGCCAACCAGCTCGGCCGCCAGGACTGGCTCGAGGACGTGCTCGCCGCCCTCGCCCCCCACGCCGAGGCCGACCGCATCCGCGGCGCCTGGCCGCGCGGCGAATACCACCTCCTGCGCTCGCACGCCGCCGAGCGCCGCGGCGAGCTCACCCTCGCCATCCGCGAGATGCAGGCGGCCCTGCGCACGCTCGCGCACGTGCCCGCGATGCACGCTCGCCTGGCCGATCTCCACCAGCGCGACGGCGACGCCGAGGCCGCCACCCGCGCCCGCGCCCGCGCCGAGGCCCTGGCCAACCCCGCGCCCGAGCCCACACCCGAGCCCACCGAATGACCGCGCACGTGCCCGGCCCCGCTCCCACCGCCTAGACCTCGACCTCACCGTGCACGCCGGCGCCATGGCCCGCCTCACGTCCTCGGGAGCCACCCGTTCGGCTGGCAGGACCGCGACGTGCTCGCGACCTTCCTCGCGACCGCCTCGCAGCCGGATCCGAGACGAGCGACTTCTATCGTCGCCCTTGTCTCGAGCCGCCACGAGCACCAGTACTCCCGCCTCTTCTGCCCTTGAATCGCGCCCTCCCGACCCCAGGATATGGGTTGCCCATACCAATGACTACGGGTAGGCTGTATCGCCATGAAGACGACCTTCGAGATCTCCGACGCCCTGCTCGCGCGAGTGAAGCGCCACGCGCAGCGGACCGGGCGCCCGGTGCGCGCCCTGGTCGAGGACGGGCTCCGCCTGGTGCTCGCAGCCGAGAGCCAGGCGCCGCGCTACCATCTCGAAGACCTCAGCGTGGGCGATCCCGGTGCGGACAACCCGCTTGAGCGCTTGTCATGGTCGGAGCTGCGCGCCGAGATCTACGGAGATCCCTGACGGTGCTCGCGGTCGACACGAACATCCTGGTCTACGCGCATCGCCGCGAGGTCGCCGAGCACGCGCGCGCGTTCGAGACCCTGCGCTCGCTCGCCGAGGGCAAACGCGCCTGGGCGATCCCCTGGCCGTGCGTCTACGAGTTCTTCAGCGTCGTCACCAACCCGCGGATCTGGAAGACCGCGGCGACCCAGCCCGCGCGCGCCTGGGCCCAGCTCGCGGCGTGGGAGCGCTCGCCGGCGCTCCGGCTCCTCGGCGAGACGGATACGTTCTTCACGGTCTTGCAGACCTTCGCGACGCGCGCGCGCGTGCGCGGCCCGGTGGTGCACGACGCGCGCATCGCCGCCTTGTGTGTCGCGCACGGCGTGGAGGGCCTGCTCAGCCGCGACCGCAACTTCACCCTCTTCCCCGAGCTCACGATCCGGGACCCCTTCACCGCCTGACGCCGCCCAGCCCGCAGTTTCGGCTCGGCTCTTGACACCAGCGTACGCCTTCATCAACATTTCGTACGTTCGCATGGCGACCAATCACGTACGAATTGTATGCCCATCAACGCTTCCAAGCTCCGAGCCGACATCTATCGGCTGCTCGACGAAGCGCTCGCGACCGGCGAGCCGATCGTGATCGTGCGCCACGGTCGCACCCTGCGCATCGTGCCCGACCCGCCCGCCCGTGACCTGAATGCTTTGCCGACGCATCCGGACTGCATCGTCGGCGACCCGGACTCGCTGGTCCATCTCGACTGGTCCCAGGAGTGGAAGCCGACCCTGTGATCCATCTCGACACCCACGTCGTCGTCTGGCTCTACGAGAGCGCATCCCAGCGACTGCCCCAGCGCGCCATCGATCTCATCGAGCGCGAGCGCGCCTTCATTTCGCCGATGGTGCGGCTCGAGCTCAGCTACCTGCACGAGATCAATCGTCTCCGGGTCAGCGGCGACGCCATCCTGAGCTCGCTCGCGAACACCCTGGCGCTCGCCGTCGACGCCTGCCCCTTCGCGCTCGTCGTCGAGCACGCAACCCGGCAGACCTGGACCCGCGACCCCTTCGACCGCCTCATCGTCGGCCAGGCGCTGGCCCGTGACGCCCCGCTCATCACCGCCGATCAGACGATCCGCGCCAACTACCCGGCCGCGCTCTGGGACTGATCGGAGCCGAGGAGAGACAGCCCCCATGACCCACCCTTCGGACCCTCTGCGCGTCGGCGTCGGCCGCCCGGTCGCTCCGGCAAGACCGCGCTCGTGCTCGCCTTGTGCAAGGCCCTGCGCGACCGCTTGAGCCTCGCCGTCGTCACCACCGACATCTACCCCGCGAAGACGCCGAGTTCCTCGTGCGCCACAACGCCCTCGCCCTGACCGGCGCCGAGCGCATCCTCGCCGTGGAGACCGGCGGCTGCCCGCACACGGCGTCTTCACCAACCTCAAGACCGGCGAGGGGCCTCACCGACGTGATCACCTTCCTCGAGCGTCACCTCGCGAGCGTCGCCCGGTGCCACTCCTTGACCCTGTGCCGGCACCCGGTCACTCTCCATCCGAGCTCCGAAGAGGCAGTCCCCACCCATGGTCGAGTCCCTGGCAGAGACCTTTCGCAAGGCCGATCGCGCGCCGCCCCACGATCACGTCATCGTGCTCTCGAACGCCGACTGGTCGGACTACCGCCGCATGGTCAAGTTGCGCGGCGAGCGCCCGCTACCGCGCATCGCCTTCCTCGACGGCATGGTGGAGCTCATGACGCCCTCGATCAACCACGAGCAGCTCAAGTCACGCATCGGACGTCTGATCGAAATCTTCTGCCTCCACCATGGCATCGAGTTCAGCGTCTACGGCTCGTGGCGCATCGGGCGCAAGGCGCGCGGCGCCGCCGTCGAGCCCGACGAGTGCTACGTCTTCGGCACCCGATCACCGGGCGACCACCCCGACCTCGCCATCGAGGTCGAGTGGACCAGCGCGGGCCTCGACAAGCTCACCGCCTACGAGCGCCTCGGCGTTCCCGAGGTCTGGATCTGGCGTCGCGGCCAGATCCTCATCCACACCCTGGAGCTCGGCGGCTACACCACCTCCGCCACCAGCAAGCTCCTGCCGGCCCTCGACATCTCCGTCCTCGTCGAAGCCCTCGACCGCCCCACCACCAGCCAGTCGATGCGCGACTACCGCGCCGCCCTCGAGCGCCCCGACCGCCGCTGAACCGGAGATCGCCATGAGCTGGCTCGTGACCGGCGGCTCATCGCGGGTTGATCGGCCTCATGAAGAACCACACGCCGTAGGCGACTATGGCCGTGACCGCAAACCCGAGGAAGCCGCTCCGCAACGCGTCGATGACCCCGAAGAGCCCGCCCTCGAGCACAAGCAGCGGCATGAGCCCGGTGAAGGCGAAGACGCTCGCTAGACTCGGCCCGCGGACGATGACGAGATCGCCAAGACCCAGAATGAGACCCCACAGGAGGCCAGCGAGGAGCACTCCCGGGACGCCGGCGACCAGGAACCCTTCTGCGGTCGGAGTGCAGGGCAGATCGGCCGGCAGACCGAACCCATCGAAGGCGCTCTCGCACGAGATCGACGGCACCTGAGCCTTGCTCGGCATGATCAGCCTCGGCACCGCGCGAACCAGATCGCTCTCGAGCAGATCGAACCCGTCGATCCCTGCCCCGTGCTCGCTCACGAGCTCCTGCGTCACCGCATCGAACCAGAGGTACGTGAGCCGCTCCTCCACCGCGGCCAGACCCTCCTCGCTGGTCAGGGATCCCAGCGCGCGTTCCATGCGGGCCCGTATCCCGAGCTGCGGCTCTCCCGAGAGCTCACGCCACCCGAACGATGCGAGCGCAAGCACGCCGATACCCGCGACGAGGAGTACGATCCGCGACGCCAGCTTTCGTAGCGGCGCCCGCGCGAGCCGCTCGGAGCAGAGCCAACCGATCGCCACCAGCATGCCCGCACCGATCATGAGCCGACGGGACTGCAGGATGAACAGCAGCACCACGACGACCGCCCCGATCACCCATCCCGCCCTCGGCCACCGCCGGAGCAATCCGGAGTCGCCACCTGTCAGGACCCCGTGCCCGACGATCCCGATGAGCGCCGCAGGGTACGAGAGCTCGAGGCGAATGCCGCCGCTCGCGGCGACGCTCTCGCGGGAATCGCCCCAGTAGCTCCACGCACCGGTCGTCCAGGCGGCGATCGCGGTGATGGCGAGGAACGCCAAGACGCCCACGTCCAACGCCTCGAGCATGCCCGGAGGCGGGGACGAGCGGCGCACGGAGAAGCGATCGAGCGCTCTTCGCAGTGAAGCGCTGGCCGCCAGGGTGGTTGCCATGAACGCAGCGAGCATCAAGAGGCCACTCAAGACCCACTCCGAACCAACACCGACGCCCGCCGTCACCAGGCCCTCGGTCAGTGCGTCCCCCATGCGCTGGCTATAGGCCAGCGCGAACCCGGTCAGCACCGTCATCGTGAGGATGAGCCGTTGGCTCAGCGCCAACGAGAGCAGCAGCGCACACAGCGCCGCCCACGCGATGATGAGCCCGATCGCGCCCACCTCGAAGGTCGCCCAGGGAAACGCAGAGACCACGAGCAGACCGAATGCGCCCCAACGAACGAACGAAAGCGTACGCGGTGTGGGCGTTGCGAGCACTGTGGTTCGTTGCCCGACCGCGGTGTGCAGGTCAAGGGGCGTGCAGCGAAAGTGGGGTAGCGCCCCGCGGTCGAAGTCGAGTCATCGAGACGTCCGAGTCTCGCGGTGATCCCCCGTGCTCCTCCCCGCGCCCGAAGGACGTCACGCCGGAACCGCGGCGAGATCGAGGTTCCGCCTCAGCTCATGCGCTTCGATCGGCCGAGTGCTTCCATCATGTCGGCGTGGATCGATGACGCTCACCGAGTAGCCCAAGGAGCAAAGCGCCCTGACCACCGCATCTGGTGCGAGCCCGCGTGCAGACAAACGATATCCCGAGCTCTCGACGACGAGGCGCGGTCGCCGCTCGATGAGTGTTCGTTCGAGTCCTCGTAACACCTCGAGCTCGAAACCCTCGACGTCGATCTTGATCAAGTCGGGTGCTGGCACGCCTCGCTCCAGCAGCGCATCACCTCGTTCGGCATGCACCCACACGGGACGCTTCACCGTGTTGTCGGCCTGGAAGAGGGAACCGAGCCCTCCGTTGCCCGCCTCGGCGCTCTCATAGAACGCGACACTCCCTTGCTCGGTCGTGAGCGCGAGCGCGTGCGCGGAGACATCGAGGCGGGGATTGAGCGCGATGTTCCTCACGTATCCGTTCAGGGGCGGGGTAGCGGCATCGGCCGCGAGATGCGAACCCAGCCGCATGAAGACGACGGACATCGAGCGATTGGAACAGCAGATCGAGACCCTCATTCGCGAGCACCTCGCGGAGTG
>WYBB01000131.1 GCA_011526585.1 Deltaproteobacteria bacterium | reverse complement strand
GGTTGACCTCGAAGAACTTCAGGATGCTCGGACCCGAAAGGCTGACCGACGCGCTCGTGCCGGGCGAAAACCAGGTGCCGTCCGCCTTGCTCGCGGCATCCCCGCCCTTGTCCTTCTTCTGGATCGATGACTGGCCGTCGGTCGCCCGGGCCTGCGCGGCCATGGCCTTCTCGAGCTTGGCGAGCGCGCCCTGGACCGCCGCGGCCGAGAAGATGCCGCTCTGCGGTTCCACGATCGAAGCGATCGTCGCCTGGGCGAGGCTCTGCGAGAGCGTGGCGAGGCTCGTCGCGCTCGCGCCCGCGGCGGCGGCCTGGGTGCAGAGGCCGGCGGCGGCCAGGAGCTTGCCGCCGACGCCAGTCGCGGCGGCGACGCCGGCGGCACCCGCGACGACGACCTTGGCGCCGCTGAGCACGCCGACGATCACCGCCGAGGCTTTGGCTATCGACTCGAGGTGCGTCACGTAGTCGGCCGCGGTGCCCCCGAGCTTGGACACGTGCTTGGTCGCGCGTCGCGTCAGGTACTCCGAGGTCCGGGCGAGCACGATCAGGCTCTCGAGCTTGCGCGGCCCGTCGACGACGCGGTCGCGCATCTGCTTGATCTCCTTGAGATCCGCGGACTCCACTGGCTCGATCGCCGGGTTGGCCCACACCAGCTGCGCGTGCACCAGCCGGTCGAGCAGGTTCATGCCCTTGAGGTGTGCGTAGATCGTCGAGATGTTCCACACCGTGTCGGTGTAGAGGCGCTGGGCCGCGGCGACGCAGGCCCCTTCGATCGCCAGCGCGTCGCCCTGCGCTTTGACGGCGCCCTTTTCGCACTTCTCGGCGTTGGCGATCAGCTGGTCGGCCGGGCTCTTGCCGTCTCCCTGCGCGGCGCCTTTGTCCTTGACGCCGCGGTGGGTCGGCGCGCCTCCGGCGAAGCGCTTCTTGAGCTCACCCTTGGCGAGCTCCGCGTCGGGTCCCTTGGCGGCGATGCTCTTCAAGAGCTCGTCGGTCGAGCGCGCCGCGGTGCCCTTCTCCTTGGGCACCGTGCGATCCTTGTCCCAGCTCGCCTTGTCCCACCCGAGCGAGAGCGCCGCGTCCTTCTCCTCGAAGCTCAGGAGATCGAACGCGAGCTGCGTGGCGATCGGCGCCCGGTCCTCGTTCCAGCTCCGCTCGTCCCAGCCGAGCGCGCCCAGGTGCTTGTGTTGCGCGGCGGTGAGCTCCGCCCACGCCTTGCCTTCGATCGACTTCGGCGAGCGAAAGATCCCGAGCAGGCGCTGCACGACACCACCCCCGCCGTTGTCGCCCGGCGGGCCGCCCGCGCGCGGCGTCAGCGACTTGAGCTGTACGTCGAGCGGGGCGCCGCGGAGCACGCTACGCACGGCGCCGGACGCGCCCGCGCCCGGCGCACCACCGCTCGGGGTGACGCCGGGCTGGCTGACGGTGGCGCTCTCTTCGGTGCTCGGGCGAGGAGGATCGTGAGTCATGCAGGGCTCGTTGTGGCGTGTACGTCAGCTATACCCGCCACCTCCGCGAGCCCGGCAAACAATTCGTCACGGCGCCCGTAAGTTACTGAGGTCGTGGCAGATCGCCAGGGGCTCGTAACCCGGACCGAGCTCGAGCGCGACCGGTGAGACCGGTACGCACGCCCCCCACCACGGGTCGCAGGCATAGCCCTCGCCCTGCCGGCACTCGCGGTCCGAAGCGCAGCGCCGGAACCAATGGGTGTCGCGCCCGTCGGGGTGGAAGTCCCAGGCGATGCCGACGCCGTGAGCAGGCTCGCACGTCGCCGCCTCAGCGTCCTCGATCGCGAGCACACAGTAGCCGCCGCGGAAGGTCTCGCCGTACTGGCGGACCAGGCACTGCCCCTCGGCGCACTCGCCATCGACGGCGCACGGCGCGCCGAGCGCGATGGCACAGGGCGGTGCTCCCGAGGAGCGGGGTGGTGCGTCGGACGAGCTCGGATCGTCGGGAGTCGCCCACGCGACGAGCTCGCCCTCGTCCCCGCACAGAAGCGGCAGGCGCACGAGCTGGAATCCGGGCGCGACCGGGTCGAGGAACGGAGCCGCCCGCGCGCTCGCGGCGTCGCGCACGAAGACGAGCACCTCGTAAGGCGCGCCGCCGATGAGCTCGGGCGGGCTCGTGCCGAGGGTGAGGCGCTCGTCACCATCGCGATCCTCGTAGACGATGATCAGCGCGACGCCGATCCCGGTGCCGGGCACCAGCATGCGCGCATCGGGTGGCGCGAAGAGCTCGACCCTGAACTGGGCGGGGAAGCGCACCTCGACCGCGGCCGAGCGCTGCTCGACGCCGCTGGCGAAGCGCGGCCCGCCGCTGATCGGATCGGCGCTCAGATCGGTCAACCACAACAAGGTCGTACGCAGCTCCGGGCCCGCGTCGCCCACCGCCTCGAACTGCACGATCTGCCCCTCGAACGAGAAGAGCGACGTGCCGCGATAGCCGCCATCGACGATCGGATCGCAGCTCGCGGTCGCCGCGGTCAACGCGAGGGCCGACACCACACGTCCGGCACTCAGAAGCCCCACGCCACCCCTCCCGACAGAGACCAGGTCACGAGCGAGCGCGTCTCGCCTCCGCGCGGGGCGCCCTGCACGAGCCGCTCGGCCTCGTGCACGACCGCGAGCGGGCCGCCCTCGAGCTCGAGCTGCAGGCCGACGCCGATCGGGACCTGCACGCTGGCGATGATCCCGAAGCTCCCGACGAGCGCGTCGCGCGCCGGGACCTCGACCTCCTTCAGCGCGTGGCTGAAGGACTGGTGAACCCACGCCGCCTCGATCACCAACCCGATCCCGAAGCTCGCCCACGCCGCGTCGAAGTAGCGCTGCGCGGCCAGCGCGAGCCCGAGCTCCTGGTGACGGCGCGAGAGCCCGTCGAGCGAGACCTCGCCGAGCGCCATCGGGGGTGAGAAGCGCAAGCGCAGCCCGAGGCTCAGCTCGCGCAGGTCGAGGCCATAGCCGAGCGCGATCTGCGGCGTGAGGTCGAGCCCCTCGACGAGCGCCCCGCGCACGCCACCGTGGACCCTCAGCGCGTGTGACGCCGCGGCCCCGCCGCCCTTGCGCACGAAGCGCGCGTAGTCGACCTTGCGCGGTGAGATACTCGCGAGCGCCGTGTCTTCGCCCGGGCGCAGGTGGAGCTCGTACTCCAGGTAGTGATCGGCCTGGCGCTCCTGCACGAAGTAGCGCCGCGGCGACAGGATGAGCCGCGTGCCCGGGCGCTCGGCCACGGCCTCGGCGATCAACGGGCCGGAGGCCGAGCCCTCGAGCACGAGGTAGGTGCCCGGCCGCGGCAGGAGGAGCCGCGCCGACTCGGTGCTCGCGCCGACCTGCGTGAGCACCACCTCGCCGCGCCCGGCGACGTCCCAGCGAAAGGTCGGGTGCTGCAGCGCGCGCGTCAGCCCCGAGCTCTTGAGCGTCTGATCGTGGGTATAGCGATAGAGCTCGTCGAGCGAGACACGTTGATCGTCATCGGCGTCGGCGGCGCCGCGCAGCCCCGTCACCAGGTGGTGCGAGAAGAAGGACGCCCGCAACCGCTCCGACTCGTAACTGTCCTCGCCGGCCGCGCTCGAGGTGATGACCGCAAGCCCGCGCGCCGCGATCGCGTCTTCGCCGTCGACGGTGAACTCGCGCGCCGGCTTGAGCCCCTTGACGCGCGTGACCGCACCCGAGCGACAGGCATCGACGATCAGGACGCGCAGCCTGGCCGGCATGGCGGCGACCATGCGCTCGAGCTCCGCGAACGGCAGCACGTCGCCGCGCAGGTGCAGTCCGCGCGCGTCGGCGTGACCGGAGTAGAAGACGATGAGCAGCGCCTCGGGCGTCGTCACGCGGATGCGCTCGGCGGTGAGCGTCAGCGCCGCTCTGAGCCCGAGCGAGCCGCTACCGAGCAGGGTCACCGCCTGCGATGCCGGCACGTTGCCGTGCTTCTGCATCACGGTCGCCATCTCGAGCGCGTCGCGCTCGGCATAACGCAGCGGCGGCTCATCGGGCAGACCGACGTTGTTGCCGATGGCGATCACCCACGGCGCGTTCACATCGGCATGCGCGAGCTCCATGGTGGCCATGAGCGTCGCGAGCGCCAGCAGCGCGCGGGCGAGGAACATCAGGGCACCTTGCGAACGTGGATCGCCAGAGCCCGGCAACCCGACGGCAGCGTCAGCGCACCGGGCCCCCGCGCGGAAAAGTCGTCGAGGCGGTGGGGGTCGCGACAGGTGACGGCGTGCAGCCAGGTGTCGCCGACGACCGCGTCGAGCTCGACCGCGCCGTCGAGCACGCGCCGCTCCGCCGCGACCATGCGCGTCTCCTCGGCGGCGTCGAGCGGCCACGCGACCGAGAGCACCCCGTGCGGATCCTGATCGATGACGAGTACCTGCCCGGGCTCGGCGAGCGCGAGCTCGAAGCGCAGCACGTCGCCTGCGCGCGCCGGGTCACCCGCGATGAAGAGCTCCGACCCTGCCGCAGTCTGGCGGTGCACGACGAAGGCGAAGCCCCCCTTGACGGTCACCACGTCGGCGCCCGGATCCCAGGGGCGGATCGCGAAGAGCACGAGCGCGGCGACCGCCAGCGAGAGCGCGCTCGGACCCAACCAGCGCCGCCACCAGGGCGCCTGAGGCGGCGCCTCGGGTCGGCGCAGGCGCGCCTCCACCCGCGCCCAGATCCGATCGGCGTCGCTCCCGTCGGGGAAGCGCCGGCGCGCCTCGACCGCCTGGCGTGCGTCCTCGGAGGCCGCCATGTACGCCTCGACCCGCGCGCGCTCACTCGCGCTCACCTCGCCCGCGACGTAGCGATCGAGCACGAGCTCCGAGGGCGTGTCGCTCGGCGACGCGGCGCCCGACCAGCGCGGCTCGGCCATCATGCACCTCCGCGGTGTCGCGTTGCGGCGTGGTTCATGTGCGCGCCGAGGCGCTTGCGCGCGAAGGCCGTGAAGCGATCGACCAGGTTGCCCACCGTGCGGCGCGAGACCCCGAGCACCTCGGCCGCCTCCTCGTGGCTCATGCCGTCGATGAGCACGCACATCGCCGCCCGCGCCTCGCGCTCGTCGGCCTCGGCGAGGACCCGACGCAGCGCGACGGCTTCGAGGTGATCGGCGCTCGCGCTCGCGCGCTCCTCGGCCGGGGCGATCTTCTCGTCCCATATCACCTGCCGACGACGCCGATCGCGCAGCCGGTTGAGGCACCAGTGCGTCGTGATGCGATAGAGCCAGGTGCTCACCGAGGCGCGCCCGTCGAAGCCGTCCGCTCCTCGGAAGGCGCGCACGAAGACCTCTTGCAGCGCCTCCTCGGCCTCGGCGGGATCGCCGAGGATCCGCTGCGCGCGCCGAAGCACCATCGGGCCGTGGGTCTGGTAGAGCGCGCGGAGCTGGGCGTGGTCGAGTGACATGATGGCACGGGCGGGCGCGATCGACGCGGGCAGCGCGGGTCCGCGAGCGTCTCGGCACGCGCGACGATATGCGAGCGCAGCGCGCGTCGCAACCGCGGCTCCGAGGGATGACAACGAATGCTCCGGCGCGAGGGTACACACGCGACCCGACCCGCGAGCCGCACATCCAGGCAACCAGATCGCACCGGCCGATGAAAAAAGATCCGTGCGGATCGGCGTGCCCAAAGGGCGTGCCGAGGGGTCCCAACCGATGCGGGCGCGGTGCTCGACCGCACGCCCTCGACCATCCACCCGGAGACCCCATGCAGATCCTGACGACCCCGCCTGCTTCGCCATCCCGCCTCACCGCCCTGGCCACCACCATGCTCGCGCCCATGCTCCTCTTGCCGTCGGCGGCCCACGCCGTCATTGGCGGCCAGGCGGCCAGCCATGCCGAGTGGCCCGCCGTGGTCGGGCTCATGTACGACCTCGGTGACGGCCTCGAACCCGGCTGCACCGGCACCGTGATCGCGCCGCGCGTCGTGCTCACCGCCGCGCACTGCGTCGCCCACCGCGACGGTGTCTCCGACGAGGATCCGGTCGCGGTGCGCCTCGGCACCCACGACCTCGCACGCGGTGGTCGCGACGTCGCGGTGCGCGAGGTCCGCGCGATGAGCAACGGGCTCGATGGCTTCGACATCGCGCTCCTCTTTCTCGCCGAGGACGCAGGGGTCCCGCCCGCCCAACTCGCCGGGGGGTGCGGCGCGGCGACCCAGGGCGGCCAGGTGACGCTGGTCGGCTTCGGTGTCACCGATCGGGAGACCTTCGGCGAGCTCCACCGCGTCGACCTGCGCGTCGCCGAGCTCGCCTGCACCGATCCGGACCTCGGCTGCAACGAGCACCAGGGACAGGGCTCGTACCTCGTCACGACCCCCGGCGGCATGTGCGGCGGCGACTCGGGCGGCCCCATCTTCGTCGTCAACCAGCACGGCCGCTTCGTGGCGGGGGTCGTCTCCGGTCCCGCGCAGGACGAGGCGAGCGACCTCTGCGACGACTGGCGCCGCGCGCTCTACCCGCGCCCGGACACCGTCGCGACCTGGATCGAAGCCCAGCTCGGTCACGCGCTGCCGACGTCGAGCTGTGAGGCTGGCTCGCAGCCGCCGACGCCCACCCCGACCGAGCCCGAGCCCGACACCGGGTCCGACTCCGCGCCCTCCCAGGACGGTGAGCTCGGCTGCGGCGCGGCACTCGGCCCGAATGATCTCGCCCTGGCGCTCGTCGCGCTCGTGCTCGCCTGGGGATGGCTGCGCGTCGCGACGAAGGCACCTTGAGCCACACGTTTCACCGCGGTTGCAACACGTTTCAGATTCGTTACACGACGCTTCACCGATGCCGGGCTCGGTCGAGCCCGAAGAGGGCGGCGGAGGGCGCAGGGTCGCGAGCGATACCGCGGACGTGCCCATGGACGTTTCCATCCTCCGTGGTGGGCATTTCCATCCTCTGTGGCGGGCGTTCGCCCATGGGCACGTCAGGGCGTGAAGGTGTAATTCGAGCGTTGCGGCAGCGAGAAGTTCCCGAGCGACAGCTCGATGACGAAGCCGCTCGTATCGGTGATGGTGTGGCGTACGCCGGCGCTTACACCCAGCTTGAAAGCGCCGTCCTCGAAGCGCTGGAGCACCGCGCTCGGGATGGTGAGCTCCGAGTCCTCGGAGGGGAAGTCGCAGCGCGCCACGGTGGTGGTGTCGCCGACCTCCTGGGTGATGCTGACTTCGGTGCGTACATCGGACCAGAAGTTGTCCGCGATCTCGATCACGAGCGGGGCGCTTCGGCTGATGGAGCCCGTCGGCTCGATGAGGAAGATGAATCCCGGGGCCTTGGGGAAGGTGTAGCTCAATGGGGAATCGAGCAGCGCGTCCTCGAGCGTCACCGTGACGCTCAGCCCGGCGGTGTAGGCGACTCCCTCCTCAGCTGTGCGGCAACGCTCCTGCCCGTTGACGTCCGGAGCCGGCTCGCAGCTCAGGGTGCTGCAGGTGGCGTGCTCGGCGGCATGGATCCGCTGGGGGCCACCGGGCGGGGTCCCGACACGGCTGCTCACGGTGCATCCGCCGACGTCCTCCACCGTGGTGACGAGCGTGCCGTCGAGCCAGGTCTCCGTGAGCGAGGCGACGAGGGTGGTGTCGTACGAGGTGGACCCGAAGATGGTCACCTGCCCCGCGGTGCAGCTCAGCGTGGCGGTTCGTTGGAGCGGGAGGGTCGACGGGGTGCCGGCGGCGGCGACCTCGACGCGCAGCGCGGGGGTGGATGGATCGTCGCTGTTGATGACAAAGGCGCAGCTCGCCTCGCCCTCCACGAGGACGGTGAGCGAGAGCACGAAGGTCGTCGATTCGCCGGGCGCTACGGTCGCAGCGGGCTCGGAGATCAGGGCCAGCTCGCAGCTCGGATCGTCATCGCCGAGCGTGATTCCGCTCACGGCGAGCGGGGCGTCGCCGTCGTTGCGGATGAGGTAGCTGCGCTCGAACGGTACCCACAACTCGTGCGCGCCAGCGTCGTCCGCGCCGGCGTCGATCGCGCCGTCGGGTCCGGCGAGGGAGAGCCGCGGCGCGAAGACCAGGTCGTGGCTGTCGGCGTCCTCCGCCGCGTCGCTGGCGGTGTCCTCGGCCGCAGTATCGGCGCTGTCGGCGGTGTCTGACGCGTCGGCGGTGTCCGACGCGTCGGCGGTGTCCGACGTGTCGGCGGTGTCCGACGTGTCGGCGGGGTCTGCCGTGTCGCCGGTGTCTGCCGTGTCGCCGGTGTCTGCCGTGTCGGCGGGGTCCGTCGTGTCGGCGGGGTCCACCGTGTCCGACGTGTCGCCGCCCTCGGCGGTGTCCGCGTCTTCGACCTCGTCGCCCGCGTCCGTGGTGACATCGGGCGCGGGGCCGGTGTCCGACAGGGTGGTGTCCGTGTCGCCGGTGACGCTGTCGCCGTCGGCGTCCGAGGCGGCGGTGGCGTCGCCGCCGGCGGGGTCATCGCTGTCGCAGGCGACGAGCGCGAGGGCAGCGGCGAACGCGAGGATGGCATTGTGGGGAGATGTTCGCATCCCAAATGGATGCGCCAACTGGGCATCATCGTCAAGGAAGGTGAGCCCCGCAAGATGCAGCAGGCCCGACGTCGCAACTCGAAGTGGGTGCGGAGATCGAGGGTGTCGCTGATGCCGCCGCGTTTCACCGCGCCACGCTACGTTTCACGTTTGTCACACGGCGTTTCACCGGCGCCGGTCGCCACGCCGACGAACGTCGTCCAGCGCTACCGGAGCGCAGCCCGTTCACCTTGGCATCGAGAATGCAACGCCAAGAGCAACACGGCGCGACGCGCCCCGACCCGGAGCCTACGACATGATCCTACGCCAGCTGTTCGATAAGGAGAGCTCGACCTACACCTATCTCATCGCCGACCCGGCGACCGGCGACGCAGCCCTGGTCGACCCGGTCCTCGAGCATCTCGAGCGCGACCTCGCGCTCCTCGCCGAGCTCGGCCTGACCTTGCGCACCGTGCTCGAGACGCACGTGCACGCCGACCACGTCACCGCCGCCGGCCTCCTGCGCGAGCGCACCGGCGCCAGGACGGCCGCCAGCAAGGCTGGCGCGCCGTGTGTCGACCTGCCTCTGTCCCACGGCGATGTGATCCGGGTCGGGTCGGTCGCCATCACCGCGCTGGCGACGCCCGGCCACACCGACGACGGCCTGTCCTACTTGGTCGACGGGCACGTGCTGACCGGTGACACGCTGCTCGTGCGCGGCTGCGGGCGCGCCGACTTCCAGAACGGCGACCCGCGGGCGCTCTATCGCTCGATCCACGAGGTGCTCTTCGCCCTGCCCGACGACACCGTCGTCCTGCCCGGCCACGACTACAAGGGCTTCACCCGGAGCACCATCGGCGAGGAGAAGCGCTTCAACCCGCGCCTCGCCGGCAAGAGCGAAGGCGAGTTCGTGGCGCTGATGAACGCGCTCGGGCTGCCCAAGCCGAAGAAGCTCGACCTGGCCGTGCCCGCCAACCGCGCCTGCGGCGCCGTGCCGGCCCACGCCTGAAGCTCTCCCCCATTTCGCCATCGACCCTGAAGGAGTCCCATGTTGTTCGCATCGACCGCCCACTTCACCAACGTCTCTCCGAGCGAGGTCAACGCCTGCCGCCCGACCGCGCGCGTCATCGACGTGCGTGAGCCCCACGAGTTCCGCGGCGACCTCGGCCACATCCCCGGCGCCGAGCTGGTGCCGCTCTCCCGCATCACGGCGGCCGCGCGCCAGTGGAACCGCGACGAGGAGATCGTCGTCGTCTGCCGCTCGGGCGGGCGCTCGGCGCACGCCGCCTCCGAGCTCGTCGCGCTCGGCTTCACGCGCATCAAGAACATGGCCGGGGGCATGATGCGCTGGAACGCCGAGGGTCGCGAGACCGCTCGCTGATGCCGCCCGGCGAGGACGACGGCCCGCGCTGATCGCGACCGCACCTCCGGGACGTGAGCGCGCGCCCGGGCGACTCGCGCTTGCGATCGAGGGTGCGTCGCGCTAGGCGCACCAGCATGATGCTTCGGAAAGGCGAGAGCTCTGCGATGGGGCGCGCGCGGCGCGTGACGAGGGCGCTGTTCGGGACCGCGACCGTGGCCGCGCTGCTGAGCGCAACGGCCTGTGACGAGGGCGCACACGGCCCGCCGTCCGGAGCGACGCCGGACGCGGCCGACCCCACCGCCGACGCGCCGGGCACGCCCGATGAGGTCGGCGTCGGCGACCCGGACGAGGCGCCGTGGATCCTCGGCCGGCCGCTGCCCGCGGTCCCCCAGGAGGAGGGTGACGCCGCGCTCGGACGCGACATCCTGCTCAACGGCAACTACATGAGCTGCGGCATCCCCTGGTCGCTCTGGGCGGACCCGGTCTACGGCCCCATCGTCGGCTCGAGCTTCGGCGCGAGCGACGACATCCCCTTCATCGAGGGCCGCCACGGCCACAACGCCGACCTCCCCTACGAGCTGAACGCATTCACCGCCGCGGACGGGACCGAGGTCGTCAACCGCAACTGCCTCGGCTGCCACGCAGGCTACTTCGACGGCGAGCTCGTGCTCGGCCTCGGCAACGCGACGGCCGACTTCACCGGCGCCTCCGTCGACGACACGGCGTCCATCCCGTCCTCGTTCCTCGACCGCTTGCCGATCGACGCCAAAGAGCGCGCCCACCTCGACAAGATGTTCCGGACCGCGCGCGCCCTCGGCTCGACGATGCAGATGCGCACCGTCGGACAGAACCCGGCGGAGCAGCTCACCTTCGCGCTGCTCGTCCACCACGACCCCGAGACCCTGGCGTGGAGCGACACGCCCTTCTACGAGCCGGTCCCGCCGACCGACGCCGACGGCCGGGTCATCGAGGACGCCATCCTCACCTCCGACCCGCCGCCCTGGTGGCGCGCCAAGAAGAAGAGCGCGCTCTTCTACAACGGCATGTCACGCGGCCAGCACCGCGGGACGATGGCGCTCGCCACCGCCGTCTGCGTCGACGACCTCGAAGAGGCGCGCCGTGTCGACCGCCTCTTCCTCGACATGCACACCTTCGTGCGCACGCTGAAGGCGCCGGTCTACCCGCGCCCCATCGATCGGATGCTCGCCGCCGAGGGCAGGGTGATCTTCGAGGACACCTGCGCCGGCTGCCACGGCACGTACGCCGATGACCCGCTGGACGACGACTCGGACAGGTACCCGAACCTCGGTCCACGGGCTCGGATCACCGTAGAGGTTGCTCACGCGCAGGACGACGAACGCCAGGAGCGCGCCGAGCCCGAGGCGCACGAGCAGCCGCCGGCGCGCGACCGGATCGACCCCCGGGGCGTAGATGCGCCCGAAGGCGAAGCCCGCGGCCATGACCCCGATCCACGGGATCAGCGGGTAGAGCACGAAGGTCATCGGCCCCTCCGGACCGAAGAGCCAGATGGGACCACGCTGGTGCAGGATGAGCCAGAGCTCGCCGTCGTACGACAGGTCCGGCCCCGGGCGCACCTGGATCGGATCGAGCAGGTTGTGGAGCGCGATCATCGCGATGCCGAGCGCGCCGACGGCGACGAGCGGCAGGTGGATGAGCGCGGCCAGGACGATCATCGAGACGCCGAGCGCCCAGATCACCTGCAGCACCGCGAAGAGCGCCGGGTCGAACGACCAGAAGGCGCCGAGGCGGACCAGCGTGATCTCGAGCAGGATGAGCCACAGCCCGCGCGTGACGAGGAAGCGGCTCAGCTCGCGGCGGCTCTTGCGCGCGAGCTGGAGGTACGCGGCGGTGCCTGCCAGGAACACGAAGACCGGGGCGCAGAAGTGGGTGACCCAGCGCGTCATGAAGAGCGCGGGCGTGGTCGTCTCGAGGTTGGTCGGGTCGTTGCCGAAGCCGTTGTCGACGAAGGCGCGCATGTGGTCGAGGACCATCACCACCATGACGACGCCGCGCACGAGGTCGATCGCCTCGAGGCGCCTCTTCGTCGCGGGCGCGAACCCGCCGCTCGCATCCTCGAGGGCGACGCGCGCTACGTCGTCCGTCGGTGACGATGCGACCACTGGGTCGTATCCTCGTCGCTTCCCGAGACGAGGTCAATGCGGCCGGGCTCGCGTCGCCTCACGGTCTCGGCGGTGAAAACGGCGGGCGCGTCTCGATCGCGTCGAGGTCGCCGGCGTAGTAGCTCGCGACCATCTCTCTGTAGGCGGGGCGGGTGTAGAGCTCGGCGCGCGGGTGCTCGACCAGCTCGGCGAGCAGCGCGGCGACCTCCTCGACCGGCTGCGCCATCGGCAGCTCGCGCGAGTCGACGCCGCCGTGCTTCGCGTTGAGGCCGAACTCGGTCGCGACCACGCCGGGGATCAGCGCCGAGACGTGGATCCCCGGGTGCGTCTGGCGGAGGTCGACGCGCAGGTTGGCGGTCAGCGACATGAGCGCGTGCTTGGCCGCGCTGTAGACCGAGCGCGCCGACGCGAACGGTACGCGCGACAGGAGCGAGGACACGTTGATGATCTGCCCCGCGTTGCGCGCGCGGAAGTGCGGCAGCACCGCCTGCATCCCGTAGAGCGCGGACTTCACGTTGACGAGCATCATCTCGTCGAAGTCCTCGTCCGTGAGCTCGGCGACCGGGCGCGAGATCCCGCGCCCGGCGTTGTTGATCCAGACGTCGATGCGCCCGAAGCGCGCGAGCGCCGCCGCGACGACGCGCTCGACCTCGGCGCGCCGCGTGACGTCGGCGGACACGACCAGCGCACCTTCACCCGCGTCGGCCGCGACCTCCGCCAGGAGCGACTCGCGCCGCGCGGTGAGCACCAACGACGCGCCGCGCGGTCCGACCAGGCGCGAAAACGCGGCCCCGATCCCCGACGACGCTCCCGTGACGACGATGACCTTGTCCATGGCCGACGTTCCTAAGCCGTGCGCCCGCACACCGCAACCCGGACCGCGCAAGTGCGAGGGCGGGTCCGGCGCCACCGTGCCCATGCCTTTGCCCCGAAGGAGCAAGCAGGCTATGACCCGCGCTCGGTCAGGGACACGGGCTGCCCGAGCTCGCCGCCGAGGCCGTGAGCGCGCTCGTCGTCGCGCACGTCTCCCCCCGCCGAGCGCCCCACGAGGAGCACACGATGGCCTGGTACGATCTCTTCTCGGGCTTCTACGACCGCTCGCTCGAGAAGCTCTATCGCGACGCGCGCGCCGCCGCCGTCGACGCCTTGCGCCTCGATCCGCAGGCCGGCTTG
>WYBB01000130.1 GCA_011526585.1 Deltaproteobacteria bacterium | reverse complement strand
TCGGTCTCGAAGCGCACCTCGAGATCGAAGCGCTGCCCGACGGCGAGCGTGAGGCGGTCGACGTGGTAGGGCTCGGCGATGAGGCCGCCGTCGGTGCCCATGACGCGCCAGGTGGCGCCTTCGATCGAGAGCGACATCGTGCGCGCGTTCGACGGGTTGACGAGGCGCCAGCGCTCGACCTGGCCGGCGTGCGCGGTGATGGCGAGCGTGTCCGCCTTGCCGTTGGTGACGAGGGTGTTGCCGAGGCGGCCGTGCATCGCCTCCATGTGGTTGGCGAGAAAGGGCGGGAAGCCGCCGGCGTCGAGCAGCATGTCGTCGAGGAAGAAGACGCGGTCGGCGTCGACGACCGGGGGCTCGCGCTCGTGCACGATGAAGGCGCCGTAGAGGCCCTTTTCGACCTGCTCGTTGGTGCGCACGTGCGGGTGGTACCAGAAGGTGCCGGCCTCGGGCACGACGAAGACGTACTCGAAGCTCGCGCCCGGCTCGACCGGGGCCTGGATCCGCGGGTTGCCGTCCATCCAGTCGGGGATGCGCAGGCCGTGCCAGTGGATGGTGGTCGCCTCGGGAAGATCGTTTTCGAAGCGCACGCGCACCTCGTCGCCGACCCACGCCTGGATCGTCGGGCCAGGATATTCGCTGTCGTAGCCGTACATCGAGAGCTGAACGTCGAGCAGGCGCTTCCTCATCTCGGAGGCCTTGAGCGCGATCGACACGACGCCGTGCGCCGGGTCGAGGTCCGTCGCCGCGCGCGGGCCGATGACCGGCGGCGGCGCGAGCTCGACCGGGCCGAGCACCTCGGGCTCAGCCCCGTCCTGGGCGCTCGTGTCGATGTCGTCCGCGCCCGCGGTGGTCTCGTCGGCGGGTATGCTCGTGTCGGGCGCCGGGGCTTGCGCGTCGGCCGTCTCGGCCGGAGGCGCGTCGCTCGTGCCGGCGTCGGGGTCGTCAGCGGCGCAGGCGGCGAAGAGCGCCAAGGTGCAAGCCGTGGAAATATGTGTGAAATTGCCCATGACGGCCCTCGGGTGAGGCGTAGGGGTGCCACCTCCGGACCCCATGGGTCAAGTGATCGATCGCGATCGATCGCGGCCGGGGCGCGGCCGATCGCGATCGGGGGAAGAGCTCAGCGCAGCGGGTAGCCGGGCACGTCGACCTCGGTGACCAGCACCGAGGGCCCGTGGCCGGTGCCCGGGAAGAACGGGAACGCGGCGTTGGCGATGTAGAGCGAGAAGCTGTCGAAGAGGCGGCCGAAGGTCAGCGCGGTCGGGCCGTCGAGGCCGTCGGCGGCGGTGAAGAGGATGTGCTGCGAGCCGTCGGGATCGACGCGCACGACGGTCTGGAAGGGGTTGGTGGCGCAGTAGATGCGGCCGAAGAGGTCGATGGCCATGTCGTCGCAGCCGGGGAAGAAGTCGTGCGCGACCTCGATGGATACCGGGGCGTCGTCGTTGTCGAGGTCGATGGCGAGGATGGTCTGCTGCGCGGAGTTGGCGACGTAGGCGGTGCGCAGGTAGAACTGGATGCCGTTGGCGCCGGGGGCCATGAAGTCGTTGGGCACGAAGGCGAGGAGCTCGGAGGCGAGCCAGAGCTCGGCGGGTTGGCCGTTGCCGTACTTGGGCGCGCGGTAGATGCGGCCGGCGCCGTGGTCGGTGACGTAGACGTGGCCGCGGTAGAGCGCGAGGCCGTTGGGGTGGACGTCGAGCGGGAGCGAGGCGATGCGGGTCTTGTTGCCGGAAGGCGAGATGCGCCAGATGCCGCGCACCTCGGGCGAGCACGCGGCGGCGCCGACGTAGACGTGGCCGAAGAGATCGACGGCGAGGCCGTGCAGGAGGGCGAAGTCGCCGGGAGAGCACGGCTCGGCGGGGTAGGCGCCGAGCGGGATGAAGGCCAGCGTCTCGCGGTTGCCGTCGGGGTCGATCCTGGCGACCTCGCCGGTGATGGCGAGCGAGGTGAATTTTGCGCGCGAGCTTCCTTTCGAGCGGGCGGCTGGTAAGCTGGGTGCATCCGGAGGTCGTCGGCGATGTCACACCCAGCCACAGCTGCCGTGAACCGCGCGATCGAGGCCGCCGCCGAGGCGGCGACGGTGGCGGAGCTCGAGCATGCGTTCATGCCGGAGATCTCGCGTGCGCTCGGCGCGCACGAGACGCTGGTCTTCGCCTTCGATGGTGACGGGCTGCCGCTGGGGCTCACGGGGACGCTCGGGCGGCACATGGCGTTCTACAACGCCGAGATGTACCGCGCCGATCCGCTGCAGCGCGCGCTCAAGGGCGCGGACGCCGTGCGCGTGACGGTGGCGCTGGGCGACGTGCTGACGCACGAGGACTACCGGCAGAGCGGCGCCTATCGCGGCTTCTATCAGCCGCTCGGGGTCGACGACCTCCTCTGCCTGTGGCCGATGGGGCAACCCTATGGCGCGCCGGACATGGTGGGGCTGCTCTTCGGGCGCGAGGGGCAGCGCCCTTACGGGCGGGCGGAGCGGCGCCTCCTCGAGCGGTGCCTGCCGGCGGTGCGCGCGGTGGTGCGGCGCGAGCGGCGCGCGCAGGTCGCGCAGCGGCGGGTGCGCGCGATCGAGCTCGCGCTGGATGCGGTGGCGGCGCGGCCGACGGTGGTCGTCGACGCCAGGGGCGACGTGCAGTGGGCCTCGCGCGACGCGGAGCGCCTCCTCGCACGGAGCGGGGTCGAGCCCGCGCGGCTCGGCGAGGAGGCGGCGCGGATCGGGCGTCGCGGGCACACGGCGTTCGCGATCTCGGGGCTCGCCGGACAGGTGCGAGCGGCGCCGGCCGAGGGCGGATTCGTGCTGGAGCTCGAGGACCACGAGCGCGTGCGCTCCAAGCCGCTGCTCGAGGCGCTGGCGCGACGCCACGGACTCACGCGCAGCGAGCAGGTCGTGCTCGAGCAGATCGGGCGTGGGCTCGACAACGAGGCGATCGCGCGCGCGCTCTTCGTGTCGCTCGAGACGGTCAAGACCCACTCCAAGCGCGTGCTGTCGAAGCTCGGGGTCCAGTCACGCACCCAGGCCGCGCTCATCGCGCACGGCATCGCGCCTCAGCGCGATCCCTGAGACATCTTCGGGGCGAGCTTTCGCGCCGCGAGGTCGACCCAGACGAAGCGCTCGCCCGCACCCGAGAGCGTGCTCAGCCGCAGCACCATATACGGCAGCTCGGGGTTCCAGAGGATCGACGCGATCATCTCGCGCTCCTGGCCCGCGCTGGTCTTGATCTTGCGCAGCGGCCCGAGGTTCCAGCGCTGCTCGCGCGGCTCGAAGACCATCAGCTCGATCGCGCCCTCCGACATCGTCGGCCCGATCATCAGCGCGCGTCCGCCGAAGATCGGCTCGTCGAGGCGCGCGTCGGTGCACCCGTGGTCCAGCGCCTCGAGCGGCGCGTCCGAGCGCCCGGCCTCGGCGGTGCCTCGCGCCGAGACCCACCCGAGCCTCTCGTCGCTGCACGCCCCCGTCGCCCCGCGCCCCGACGGGCACGTCTTGACCAGCATCGCCGGCTGATCGCGATCGAGGCCGACGCAGATCACGTCGTCGCCGGGCGCGCGCGGCGTGGCGATCATCTCCGCGAGCGACGGCGCCGCGAGCCGCACCAGCGGGATCTTGTAGATCTCGACGTTGCCTTCGTGATCCCACCCGCGCGCGAAGGCCCACCTGCGCCACTGGGGGTGCCAGTCGACCACGCTCGGCTCGATCTTGCCCGCGCCGAGGCGGCTCAGCGGGACCTCGCGCCCGTTGTCCGAGACCGCCCACCAGCTGCCCTGGCGCGAGGCGAGCTTGTAGCCGCGCGGCCCGGCGCTGAGCGCTCCGTTCGCGGGCGCGTTGCGACACGGCAGCCGGAAGCGCCCGAGCGCGGCCTCGACCTTCGCGCGCACCGTCGGGTTCCACAGCGCCTCCCCCGCGGTGAGCTCACCCTCGCTCAGCACCTCGGGCTCGGGCGATGGCCCCTCCGCGTTCACGATCCTCAGCTCGAGCCGCAGCTTGCAGATCCGCGAGTCGCAGATCGTGCGCGGCACGAGATAGAGCGCGTCGGCGTCCGGCCCCTCGAGTGCGAGGCAGGTCGGCTGTGTCGTGTCGAGCCGCTGCGGCGCCTCGGGCCCTTGCCCGGCGACGACGGCGACGATGATCCCGGCGAGCGATGAAGGCCACATGCGCAAAGACATATGCCATCACCTGGCGATGGGCCACCCGACCCGCGGCGACGATCACCCCGCGTCGCCCGCGAGGCCCCGATAGTCCGCCGCCGCGAAGAAGCCGCCCTGCACCTGCTCGGAGATCTCGTCCTCAGGCCCGTGCAGGTGCGCCACCTCGGTGGCGTAGACCTCCGCGTCGTCGACCGGCGTGTAGCCGACGTGCGCCCAGCCGCTGTCGTCCATCCAGCGGCGCGTGTTGGCGCTGATCGCGTTGAGCACGCAGAAGCCCTGCGGCGCGACCGGCGAGAGCGTCGGCGCCTCCAGGCACGCGCTCACCAACCGCACCATGTCGCCCGGCGAGAGCCACGTCGACAGGTGCCGCCGATCGCGCGGCCGCTCCTGGTAGGACGCGATCCGCAGGCACGCCACCTCGAGCCCCCACTTCTCCGCGTAGAGGCGCCCGAGCGCCTCGCCCGCGACCTTGCTCACCCCATAGAAGGTGTCCGGCCGCGGCACCACGTCGACCCCGAGCAGCGCCCGCGGGTACATGCCGACCGCGTGCACGCTGCTCGCGAAGATCACCCGCCGCGCGCCCGCCTTCTTCGCCGCCTCGAAGACCGCCTGCGTCCCGCCGATGTTCACCGCGGCGATCTCCTCCCAGCGGTGCTCGTTCGCGATCCCCCCGAGGTGTACGATGGCGTCGCATCCGGCGACGACCCCTTCGATCGCCCGCGCGTCCCTCAGGTCCGCGACGACGATCCCGTCACCGCCGACGAGATCGGTCGCCTTCACCTCGAAGCGCTCTGCGAGCGCCGGCACGAGCGCGCGCCCGATCACCCCCGCCGCACCGGTCACGAGCACCCTTTCGATCCTCTCGCCCACGACGCCCCCTACGGCAGCTCCACCATGAGCACGTGCACGTCGTCGAGCCCGTCGTTGTCCGCTCGCGGCGCGCTGAACACGATCGCCTGCCGCCCCATCGCGAAGCTCGAGAGCCCTCCCGCCTCGGCCTGCAGGGCCGGCGTACCGCCGCCCGTGACCATCCACACCTGGCCGAGCGCGGGCTCGCCCGGCGCGATCTGCAGCCACGCCAGCCGCTCGGAGAACGGCGCCAGCGCCGGCGACATGCGCCACGAGAGCTCGGCGTGTACCGTCAGGGCCGCCGTCGCGCCGTCCCCCGGGTCGGTCGTGAAGACGTCGGACGGGTACATGCTGTCCGGGTTCACGATCATCGAGTCCGGGTTCACGATGAGCGGGCTCGGTCGCCAGGCGATGAGCCCGTCCCAGAGCGCCACCCGCGCGACCTCCTCGTCGTCGCGCAGGGACCCGCTCACGTCCACGCTCGCCGAGACCCCGGCCTGCACGCGCTCGAGCCTCAAGGTCGCCCGCCCGCTCACCCACGTCAGCGCCGCCCGCCCATCCGCCAGGAGCCCGTAGCTCGGCGCGCGATCGGCCACGCCCGCCTCGCCGCGCACGACCTCCGCCCCGTCGGGCAGCTCGCGCTCGATCACGTCGCGCCCGGGCTCGCGCCCCGCCACGCCATCACCGCTGGCGCACGCCGAGCAGTCCTCCCACGCCACGCGCGAGCCGAGGATCGCCGGCGCCTCCTGGGTTCCCTGCCGTCTGACCACCACGCGCTCGACGCCGGTCACCAGATCGATCGCGAAGACGTCCGGGTCGCCGAAACGATCGTCGACGTAAACGACCCACGCGTCCGAGAGCGCCAGCGCCCGCGGGTTCGTCAGGGTCGGCGGCGCGAAGCTCCGCGGCGCGACGTCGGGCGTCGCCAGGTCCCAGATGACGATCGTCCGCGCCCCCGCCTCACCCTCGACCCACGCAACCAGGTCGCCGGCCGCCGCAACCTCTCGTTTCTCAGCGATATTTCCCGGCACGAGGTAGCGCTCGTCGACCTTCAGCCCGAAGAGCGCGCCGGCGACCTCGTCCTCGCGCGCGTCGCTCGTGTCGACCGGCGTCGTGTCGGCCGGCGCCGCGTCACCCGGGCCGGTGTCGAAGACCGTCGTATCCGGCGTGGCCACGTCGGTGACGGCGGTGTCTCCGGTCGCCACGTCGTTGCTCACGCCGCCGCTGGCCATGTCGGCCTCACCGCACGCGCCGAACGACACCGCCAGCGCGAGCAGCGCCACCGCGGATCCGGACGATCGTAGCGAGCGAGTGCAGCTCATGGGGCGCGTGCGCGTCATCGCGGACTACCCTAGCAAGTTCGAGGCCGCGTTTCAGCCCGCCGCGTTGCTCGTCGCGCGCGCCTCGCCCGCGCGGGCCTGCAAAGCCGCTGGTCGCTCCCCCGGCCAGCGCGTTTACACCCTGCACGATCGTCTGGTTGACCACCGCGCGCCTCGCCCCCTACCTTGCGCCCGGTGAACCTGCTCGTTCGCTTCCTCCGCCGCTACGCCACGCCCCACGTGAAGTCCTACGCGGCGGGCCTCTTCTTCCTGCTCGCGACGACCGTGCTCACCGTGGCCATCCCCGCCTTCGTCGAGCTCGCCGTCGACGCCATCGACCACGACTACGCGAACCTCCCCGCCACCGTCGACGGCCATGACCACGACCCCGGCGACGCCGTCGTCTTCGCCTGGGCGATCATCGCCGCCGGCCTCGGTGTCATGGTCGTGCGCACGCTCTCGCGCGTGCTCTTCTTCAACCCCGGCCGCGTGATCGAGTACCGCCTCAAGTCGGACCTCTTCCGGCACCTCACCGAGATGCCGCGCCACTACTTCGACCACATGCGCCCGGGCGAGGTCGTCTCGCGCGGCACCAACGACGCCCAGGCGGTGCGCGGCTTCATCGGCTTCGGCTCGCTCCAGGTCTTCAACGTCGCGCTCACCCTGCTCCTCACCATCGGCAAGATGGTGCTCACCGACTGGCGCCTCACGCTCTGGGTGCTGATCCCGCTGCTCCTCGCCGCGCTCGTCCTGCGCCGCGCCATCCGCGAGATGTTCAAGCTCGTGCGCGAGACCCAGGAGGTCCTCGGCAAGATCTCCTCGCGTGCCCTCGAGCTCTACGGCGGCGCCCCGGTGATCCAGTCGCTCAACGCCACCGCCATGGCGACCGAGCGCTTCGAAGCCGAGAACCTCGCCCTCCTCCGCGTCGGCCAGCGCCTCGCCTTCGTCATCGCCTGGCTCCTCCCGATCGTCGACGTCGTCGGCAACCTCTGCCTCGTGCTCCTGCTCTTCGTCGGCGGCGGCATGGTCATCGACAACACGCTCACCCCGGGCGAGCTCGCCGCCTTCGCTGTCCTGATTCGACTCGTCGCCGGCGGCCTCAACTCGCTCGGCTGGGTCGTCAACGCGCTCCAGCGCGGCTGGATCTCGCTGACGCGCGTCTACGAGGTCCTCGACGCGCCCGCCCGTACCAGCGACGACGGCTCCGCCCCGATGCCGCCCCCGCCCTCCGCCGACGATCGCGGCCACACCCTCGAGGTCAAGGACCTCACCTTCCGCCACCCGACCGCCCCCGGTGAGCCCGCGCCCGACGCGCCGCCCGCCGTCTCCGCGATCTCGTTCACCGCGCGGCCCGGCGAGACGATCGGGATCTTCGGCGCCACCGGCGCCGGCAAGACGACGCTCCTCGATCTGCTCGCCCGCGTTCACGAGCCCCCGCCCGGCACGGTCTTCGTCGACGGTGTCGACGTGCGCTCGCTCGAGCTGCGCGCCTTCCGCGACGCGATCGCCTACGTGCCGCAAGAGGCCTGGCTCTTCTCGCAGACCCTGCGCGAGAACGTCGCGCTCGCCCACGGCCCCGAGGAGCGCGACGACGCCCGCGTCGAGGACGCCGTCGCCGCCGCCGCCCTGAGCGACGACCTCGGCGCGCTGCCCGAGGGCCTCGAGACGCGCGTCGGCGAGCGCGGCGTCATGCTCTCCGGCGGCCAGCGCCAACGCACGGCGCTGGCCCGCGCCTTCTACAAGGACTTCGAGATCCTGCTCCTCGACGACGTGCTCTCCGCCGTCGATCACGCCACCGAGAAGCGCCTGATCGACGAGATCTACCGCCGCAGGAAGGGCGCCACCACCCTCATCGTCTCCCACCGCGTCTCGGCGCTCAAGCACGCCGATCAGATCCTGGTGCTCGACGACGGCCGGGTCGTCGCGCGCGGCACCCACGACCAGCTCCTCGCCGACACGGCAGGGCCCTACTGGCGCGCCTGGCGCCTGCAGCAGGAGCGCGAGCCGACCCCGACCGCGCCCGCGCCCGCCCCCGCCGCCACCCTGGAGCCGACCCATGGCTGAGCGCGACCCCGAGGCGGATCGCCCCCAGGACGGCGCCGCCCGCCCGTCGGACCTCACGCTCCTGCGCCGCGTCTTCGCCTTCGTGCGCCAGGACAAGAAGTGGTTCTGGCTCGTGCTCGTCCTGACCCCGCTCGGCGTCATCGCCGAGGTCATGCAGCCCGTGCTCCTCAAGATCGGCATCGACGAACACATCGCCCATGGCGATCTCGACGGCCTCGCCGTCGTCGCGCTCTGGTTCTCCGCCACGGTGCTCTTCGCCTGGCTCTCGCACTCGCTCGGCTACCACGCGCTCCAGCACGTCTCGCTCCGCGGCCTCTGGCGCCTGCGCTCGGCGATCTTCTCGCACGTGATGGCCCAGGGCGGCCGCTTCTTCGACAAGCGCCACGCCGGCAGCCTCATGACGCGCACGATCAACGACGTCGACGCCGTCTACGAGTCGCTCGCGCGCGGCGCCATCCAGCTCCTCACGAACCTCCTCATGATCGGCGGCATGCTCGTCGCCATGCTGCTCCTCGACCCGGGCATGACGCTGGTCGCCTTCCTCTTCTCGCCGGTGATCTGGTTCATCGTCGGCTGGTTCCGCAAGAAGCTCCGCCCGATCTCCGAGCAGATCCGCGAGACGCTCTCGCGCTTGAACGGCTTTTTCGCCGAGCGCGTCTTCGGCATGACCGTCGTGCAGCTCTACGGCGCCGAGCGCGTCTCGGCCAAGCGCTTCGACGAGATGAGCCACGCCTACATGACCGCCTACCACCGCTCGAACTGGCTCGACGCCGGCCTCTACGCGGTGATGGACGGCATGAGCGCGCTCGCCACCGCCGCCGTCGTCTGGTTCGTCGCCGTCAACTTCGACCCGACGCTCGCCACGGCCGGCGGCGCCGTCACCATCGGGATCCTCGTCGCCTTCATCGACTACCTCGGCCGCATCTTCGTGCCGATCCGCGAGCTCTCGGCCCAGATCGCCACCCTGCAGCGCTCCTTCGCCGCGCTCGACAAGATCTTCCGCCTGCTCGACGCCAACGAGCGCGTGCCCGAGGGCGATCGCGACCTGCCCGAGCGCCCCAGGGGCCACGTGCGCTTCGAGGGCGTGCGCTTCCGCTACGCGCCCGAGCGCCCCGACGTGCTCAAGGGCATCGACCTCGAGCTGCGCCCCGGCGAGGTCGTCGCCGTCGTCGGCGCCACCGGCTCGGGCAAGTCGACGCTCGGCAAGCTCTTGACCCGCATGTACGCAGGCTACGAGGGGCGCATCAGCATCGACGGCCACGAGCTCGGCGAGCTGAAGAAGGACGCGGTCCGCCGCGCCGTCACCGTCGTGCACCAGGACGTGTGGCTGATGGAGGGCACCGTCGCCGACAACATCCGCCTCGGCGATCCCTCGATCAGCGACGATCAGATCCGCGAGGCCTGCCAGCGCTCGCGCGCGGCGATGGTGGTCGACGAGCTGCCCGACGGCATCGAGAGCAAGGTCGCCGAGCGCGGCAAGAACCTCTCGAGCGGCGAGCGGCAGCTGATCTCGATCGCCCGCGCGATGGCGCGCAAGGCGCCGATCGTCATCCTGGACGAGGCGACCGCCAGCGTCGACTCGATGACCGAGCGCCAGATCGACCAGGCGCTCGAGGCGCTCTTCCAGGAGCACACCGTGCTGGTCATCGCGCACCGGTTGCAGACGATCCAGAAGGCCGATCGCATCGTCGTCCTCCACCAGGGCGAGGTCGTCGAGGCCGGCAGCCACGCCGAGCTGATGGCCCGCGGCGGCCGCTACAAGCTCCTCGTCGAGACGGGCTTCGCGTTGTGAGCCATCCGTTGTAAGGAACGCGCATGGCCGAAGCCACGCCGACCAACGTCACCGATCTCCTCGTCAACACGATCAAGACCCTCGCGATGGACGCGGTGCAGGCCGCCGACTCCGGCCACCCCGGCATGCCGATGGGCATGGCCGACGCGGCCAGCGTGCTCTGGGCCGATCTGCTCACCGTCGACCCGGCCGAGCCGACCTGGTTCGACCGCGATCGCTTCGTGCTCTCGGCCGGCCACGGCTCGATGCTGATCTATTCGCTGCTCCACCTCTCCGGCTTCGACCTGCCGCTGTCCGAGCTGCGCCGCTTCCGCCAGCTCGGCTCGAAGACCCCCGGCCACCCCGAGCACGGCCTCACCCCCGGCGTCGAGACGACCACCGGCCCACTCGGCCAGGGCTTCGCCAACGCGGTCGGCATGGCGATGGCCGAGGCCCACCTCGCGGCGCGCTACAACCGCGGCGAGCTCCAGGTCATCGATCACATGACCTGGGGGATCTGCTCCGACGGCGACCTGCAGGAGGGCGTCGCCTCCGAGGCCGCCACGCTCGCCGGCCACCTCGGTCTCGGCAAGCTCGTCTTCCTCTATGACGACAACGGCATCACCATCGAGGGCAAGACCGAGCTCGCCTGGTCCGAGTCGGTGCCGCAGCGCTTCGAGGCCTACGGCTGGCACGTCTCGACCGTCGACGGCCACGACCGCCACGCCGTCGCCCAGGCGCTGATCGCCGCACGCGCCGAGACGCGCCGCCCCTCGCTCATCTGCTGCAAGACCCACATCGGCCACGGCTCGCCCAACAAGCAGGACACCGCCGCCGCGCACGGCTCGCCGCTCGGCCACGCCGAGATCGCGCTCACCAAGGAGAAGCTCGGCTGGCCCACCGAGCCGACCTTCCTCGTGCCCGACGAGGCGGTCGCCGCCTTCGACGCCCTGCGCGCGCGCGGCGCGCTCGCCCGCAGCGAGCACGATCAGATGATGCGGCGCTACGCCGAGGCGCACCCCGAGTTGCACGCCGAGCTCGTGCGCGTGATCGCCGGCGAGCTGCCATCCGATCTGGCCGCGGCGATCCCGCCCGCGCCCGAAAAGCCCATGGCGACCCGCGTCGCCTCGGGCAAGGTGATCAACGCGCTGGCGCCGCGCCTGCCCGAGCTCTGGGGCGGCTCGGCCGATCTCGCCGGCTCGACCAAGACCCTCATCGACAAGGCCCACTCGTTCTCGCGCTTCGATCGCGCCGGCAAGAACCTGCACTTCGGGATCCGCGAGCACGGCATGGCCGCCATCGTCAACGGCATGGCGCTGCACGGCGGCGTCATCCCCTACGGCGCGACCTTCCTCACCTTCAGCGACTACATGCGCGGCGCGCTGCGCCTGTCCGCGCTGATGAAGCAGCGCGCGATCCACGTGCTCACCCACGACTCGATCTTCCTCGGCGAGGACGGCCCGACCCACCAGTCGGTCGAGCACGCGATGGCGCTGCGCCTCATCCCGGGCATGACGGTGATGCGCCCGGCCGACTTCCGCGAGACCGCCGAGGCCTGGCTCTTCGCGCTCTCGAACCGCGGGCCGACCTGCCTCCTGCTCACGCGCCAGGACCTGCCGCTGGTGCCCGGCACCGGGCCCCAGCTCGTGCGCGGCGGCTATGTCGTGCGCGACGTGCCGCACCCCGATCTCGTGCTGATCGGCACCGGCTCCGAGCTCCACCTCTGCGCCGCCGCCGCCGAGCTCCTCGCCGCCGAGGGCCTCGCCGCACGCGTCGTCTCGATGCCCTCGATCGAGACCTTCCTCGCCCAGCCCGAGCCCTACCGTGACGAGGTCCTGCCGCCCACGGTGCTCGTGCGCATCTCGGTCGAGGCCGGCGTCACCCACGGCTGGGAGCGCATCGTCGGCCCCTTCGGCGCCTCGATCGGGATCGATCGCTTCGGCGAGTCGGCGCCGGCCGAGGTCCTCGCCGAGCACTTCGGCTTCACCGCCGCCAACGTCGCCGAGGTGGCGCGCGAGGCGCTCGCCGACCTGCCCGTCCAGGTGCAGGCGATGAAGGAGCGCCTCGGGTGAACCCGCTCGCTCTCCTGCTCGCGCTCTTCATCGGTGAGAGCTACCGCACCGAGGTGATCTTCCTCGAGGGGCTCTCGGCCGAGCGCGCGATCACGATCCACGAGCGCCTGCTCGGGCAGGTCGGCGAGAGCGCCATCGTGCTCGGCCGTCAGCCCAACGTCGTCGTCGTCAAGGACACGCCGCTGCGGCTGTCGCGCTTTCGCGAGATCCTCGCGCTCCTCGATCGGCCGGGCGCGGCCGAGCGCAGGATCTACATCCGACCGGTGCGGCACCTCGCCCCGAGCGAGCTGGCGCGCCTCGTCGCCGAGGTGATCGACCAGGGCGGCGACGCCGCCGAGGCGGTGCAGCTCGTGCCCGACGATCGCGGCCGCCAGCTCGTGGTGATGTGCCGCGAGCGCACCTACCGCAGCCTCGATCGCCTCATGCGCAAGCTCGACGTCGGGTCGACCAACCCGCGCGAGATCCGCGTCACCCCCGCCCCCGCCGATTCCAAGCCCGGAGAGTTCCCCCCATGAAGTCGCTGCTCGTCGTCTCGACCTTGTCGTCGTCCCTGGCCCTCTTCGCGTGTAGCGGCGTCAAGCACGCGACCCGCTCCGAGATCAACCCCGAGGCCAAGGACCCGAGCCTGGTCGAGGTGCGCACGACCGGCTTCGACGGCCCGGCGCGCACGGTGAGCTACTCGACCTGGGACGTCGATCCCGTCGACGAGCTGCCCGCCGAGGCGCCCGCCGACGTCGTCGAGAGCATGCGCGAACACGCTGCGCAGTACGGCGCCGACATGCTGCTGCTCGAGCGCATCGAGGACGCCTGGCGCAAGGTCTGGCTCGGGCTCGGCAAGAAGAAGGACCAGCTCGCCTCGGGCGAGGTGCCGGTCTGCGGCCAGGCCGGCTTCGACAAGGCCCACGAGGACGTCAAGGCGCGCGCGGTGCGCTGCGTGCAGCAGGTGCTCTCCGAACGGCCGGCGCTGCGCGGCCAGGTCAGCGTCGCCTTCGAGGTCGACCCCGAGGGCCGCGTCCTGCGCGCGGCGCCGACCCCCGACTCGAGCCGCGACTCGGCCTTCCAGGAGTGCGTCGTCGGCGCGGTGCACGGCACGAGCTTCGGCCCGCCCAAAGACTTCACCTGCCAGGGCCGCGTGACGGTCGAGATCACCGGCGATTCGGGCGTCAGGTGATGACGGTCGACGCGACCGGGCTGGCGCGCGCGCACGGCGTCTCGCAGGCGGCCGCCGAGCTCTTCGTCGCCTCGGACGTGATCGATCTGCACATCGACACCTTCATCCCGCCGCGCCTGCCGCTCGTGCGCTATGACGTCGACAAGCGCCACGACAAGGTGCTGCTCGGCGGTCGCTTCTTCGGCCACCTCGACATCCCGCGCATCCTGGAGAGCGGTCTCAGCGGCGCGATGTGGTCGATCACGACCAACCCGTTCCGGCGGGCGTTGCGGCGCTGGGTCGTTTTCCAGAAGAACTTCGAGCGCTTCCAGGCGATGATCGCCCGCCATCCGGGGCGCCTCGAGCTGGTGCGCAGCGCCGCCGAGTACCGCGCCGCCCGGGCGCGCGGCGCGCACGCGGTGATGCCGGCGATCCAGGGCGGCAACGCGCTCGAGAAGGCGCCGGCGGGCCTCGACTCGATCGACTGGCTCGGCGGGGCGCACTGCCCGATCGTGCGCGTGACCCTCGTGCACCTGACCAACGCCGCCTACGGCATCACCTCGAGCCCGTTCAAGCTGTGGAAGGGCAAGCGCGGGCTCACCGAGGTCGGACGCGACTTCGTGCGGCACCTCAACGAGCGCCGGGTCTTCGTCGACCTCGCGCACATCAACCGGCAGGGCTTCTGGGACGCCGCCGCGGTGCACGACAAGAGCCAGCCGCTCATCGCGACCCACACCGGCGTGTGCGGGGTCAAGCCGCACTGGCGCAACCTCGACGACGCCCAGCTCAAGGCGATCGCCGACACCGGCGGCGTCATCGGCATCATCTTCTCGCGCGCCTTCCTCAAGGTGCGCGGCGGCCCCGACGACGCCGGCATGATCGTCGACCACATGGCGCACGTCATCGACGTCGCCGGCGAAGACGCGGTCGCGATCGGCAGCGACTACGACGGCGCGATCGTGCCGCCCAAGGACCTGCGCTCGGGCGAGGCCTACGTGCGCCTCGTCGACAAGATGCTCGCGCGCGGCTTTGGCGAGGCGCGCATCCAGAAGCTGCTCGGAGGAAATTTCCTTCGTAGTTTTGAATTGTTGAGAGGGTAGGCCGGCCGCGGACCAGTCGACGGGCCCCCGGAGCACCCTCTCCCGGGCACGGGATGGTTACGATCCGGCCGCGCACGCACGTCACCGAACCGACTCTCGGATTTGCTCCGAGCGGTTCAAGTGTGGCCTACTGTCCCCAGGCGGAGGTGAGTGGTGACTGCGGACCCCGAAAAGACGAGCAAGGCATCGCAGACGAGCGTGGCATCGCCCAAGGCCCAGGCGCTCCTCGGCTCGGCGCCCGACGAGCAGATCGGCGCGGCGATCGAGGCGGAGAAGTGGGCGCGCGCGACCGATCTGATCGCGACCCACGGCGAGCGGCTCCTGCTCGATGGCGGCGCGCGCGAGCTCGCGGCCTGGCTCGAGGCCCTCCCCGACGAGCACCTCGCCCGCAACGTCAAGGTCGCCGCGCTCTTCGCGTGGGTCAGGATCTACGACCAGCGCTACCAGGACGCGCTGGTCTGCCTGTCCAAGGCCGAGCGCGCGCTCCAGCAGGTACGCCTCGCCGAGGGGGCCCGCCCCGCGAATGGCGAAGCTGGATCGGGGGCCCGCGAGCGCACGGAGAGCGAGGTCGAGCTCCGCCCCTACGCCGAGATCGAGCAGTCGCTCCACGCGATCCGGCTCCACCTGCAGGCGGTGAGCGCCACGGCCGGCAAGCTGCCGGCGCAGGTCGAGCACATCATGCTGCCCGCCTCCGAGGATCACCCGCTCTGGCGCGCGGCGGCGCTGGTCACGCTCGGTCGCTCGCGCCTGCTCGCCGGCGATCTCAAGGGCGCCTGCGACGATCTCGAGGCGGCCGCGATCCTGGCGAGCTCTTCGGGCGGACCGCGCGCGGCCCGGCTGGCGGCCGACGCCGCGGTCCTGCTCGGGCGCATCGACGAGGCGCGCGGCAAGCTCGACGAGGCGGCGCGGCGCTACGAAGCCATCGTGCGCGGCCAGGACCCGATCGAGGACAAGGTCGCGGCCGAGATCGGCCTGGCGCGTCTCGCGCTGGCGCGGCTCGACCCGGCCTCGGCGGGGCCGCGGCTCGACGCGGTCAAGCAGGCCGCCGCCGCGCTCGGCGGCGAGGTCGATCCGATCGGCGTCGTCGTCGACGGTGAGCTCGCGCGCGCGTGGTGGCACCTCCTGTCGGGTCGCGCCGACGAGGCGCGGGCCACGCTCGATCAGCTCGAGAAGACGCTGACGAACCTGAAGCTGCGCTGGCCGTTCGAGCTGATCGGCGCGACGCGCGCGCGCTTCGCGCTTCTCAGGAAGGAGGAGTCGGGGGCGCGGCGCTGGCTGCAGCAACATGCGCTGCGCGGTGCGGCCGCCACGACGCCGACGAACCCGACCGCGGCGCGCTCGGCGGTGACGGCCGCGCTCGTCCACGCGGCGCTGCACGAGCCGGAGCCGGCGCTCGCGGCGGCGCGGGCCGCGCTGGCGCTGGCCGAGGCGAGCGGGCACAGGCAGCTCGCCACCGAGAGCCAGGTCGCGCTGGCCCTGGCGCATTTCGGCCTCGGCCACAAGGCGGAGGCGCGCGCCGCGCTGATCGCGGCGCTGGAGGGCGCGCGCGAGAGCGGGAGCCTGCTGGCGATCTTCGTGCGCGGCCTCGACGTGCTCGCGGACGAGCTCGGCTGCGATCGGGAGGAGGTACAGCGCGTGACCCGGCTCCTGCCGAGCGTACCCCCACCTTCGCGCGACAAGGCCGAGCGGGCGGTGCTCCGGTCCCAGGGCGGCGCGGGCGGACCGATCGAGACGAGCAGGCTCGTGGTACCCGAGCTCGCCGAGGTGAGCGACGCCGGCGCGGCGCCCGAGGTCGAGCGCGCGACACCGGAAGAGGCCGAGCCGGCGAGCGAGGTCCAGGCGGAGAGCGCGGCGCCGACATCGGCGTGAGCACGGTTTTTTTGATCCGCGCTCTGTGCGACAAGGGCGCATGATCGACGCCGCGGCCCTCGAGCGCTATCTCGCGACGACCGATGAAGAGCTCAAGGCCTTCATCGACCCGTCGCACATGAGCTACCTGCCGACCTATCTCGGGCGCGCCGACGCGCGGCATGCGCTCGCGGTGCACACCGACCTCGCGGGCTTCGCGAACGGCCCGGCGCCGGTGGCGGTCCTGCGCGAGCTGTGGCTCGCCGCGCAGGTCTACCGCGATCACGGCGGCGTCTTCCTCGCGAAGTGGCCGCCCACGCAGGTCCGGCGGCGACGGCTCGAGCCGCTCGAGGTCGCGCTGGTCGCCGGCGATCCCGAGGTGCTCAAGGGCGTGGTCAAGGTGTTCGGCGTCGACCCGATGACGATCTTCGCCGGGATCGAGCCCGACGAGGTGAGCGCCGAGCTCGAGGCGCTGACCCCCTACTTCAAGACCGAGCGCGTCGCCGATCCGATCGAGCTCGCCGGCGCCCTGGCGGTCTTCTACTGGCTCATGCTGGCGAGCCTCGGCGGTGAAGACGTCGAGGGCTTCGAGGCGGCGCGACGGCGCGCGCAGCGGCTCATCGACGACGAGGGACACCTCCTCGGCGGCGTGGCGCACGGCGGGATCGCGCGCATCAAGGCGGTGCACGATGCGCTGTCGGCGCTCCGCCCCGCGCGCCCCGAGGCCTGCGCGCTGGCCGTCATGCGCCATCGCGCGCTCTTCGATCTCGAGCGCGACAAGAGCTGGGCCAAGGACGAGGAGGCGCGGCGCGAGGGGCGCGGTGCGCTGGATCGCACCGCGCTCGCGCTGATCGTCGTCGCCAAGGCTTTCGGCCTCGAGCTCGGCCGCGCGCTGGAGGACGCGGGCGCGGATCCAGCGACGCTGGCGTACGCGCACGCGCTCGGTCACGCGAGGACGGCGTGAAGGTCATCACCCTCGACCGCGACGTACCCGAGACCTGGCTCATCGGACCGGCGATCGACGCCGTGAGGAAGGGCGGGCTCATCGTCTTCCCGACCGACTCGGTCTACGCGCTCGGCTGTGACCCGTTCGATCGCAAAGCGGTCGACCGCCTGTATCACGCCAAGGGCATGACCGAAAACCACCGCTGCTCGGTGATCTGCGGCGATCTGAAGCAGGTCGCCTCGGTCGCGCGCGCGGTCAGCGACGAAGCCTTCCACTTCATGCGGCGGCACATGCCGGGGCCCTACACCGTGCTGCTCAAGGCCTCGCGCGACCTGCCCAAGGAGGCGACCGGCAAGCGCAAGCAGATCGGCGTGCGCATGCCCGATCACCCGGTGGCCCTGGCCCTGGTGGAAGAGCTCGGCAAGCCGCTGCTGGTGACCTCGGTGCCGAGCTGGTCGGCAGGCGACGAGATCGATCCGGTCGCGCTCTCCGAGCGCCTGGCGGTGCGGCCGCAGGTCGTGCTCGATCAGGGCCCGCAGGTCGCCGACCCCTCGACGGTGATCGACTTCTCGGTCGAGCCGCCCGAGCTCGTGAGGCTCGGCAAGGGCGAGGTCGACTGGACCGAGTGAGGGTTCGGGCGCCTCTGCGCGCGGGCCTTCCCGGCGAGGGCCTGCTCGGCGAGGCCAGGGCGGGTCAGCCGAGGAGGGAACGCAGGTGCTGCGCGGCGTCCTCGGGCGCGGTCGGGTTGATCACCAGATCGGTGCCGAGCTCGAAGCCGCCGAGCGGCAGGAGGCGCGGCACGATCTCGATGCGCCAGTGCCAGAACTGGGCGAGGTGCTCGAGGCCCTGGGTGCCGCGCGTGAAGCTCTGGGTGGACGGTGAGAGCGACAGACACACGTTGAGATCGCCGCGCGAGGTGGCGCGATCGAGCACGCGCAGCACGCGCGCGATGAGCTCCGCCAGGCTGCGCGCCTGCGGCTCGTCGAGCTCGGTGAAAAATGCGCTGTGGCGCCGCGGGGCGAGCTGGACCTCGAACGGGTTGCGCGAAGCGTAGGGGCACCACGCGACGAAGTCGCCCTCGTGATCGACGACGCGGATCTTCTGCTCGATCTCGAAGGCGAGGATGTCGCAGACGAGGCAGCGCTCCTTGTCCCGCCAGTGCGCGCTGGCCGCCTCGAGCTGGTTGTTGAGCCGTGGCGGCCTGACCGGCGTCGCCACGATCTGGCTGTGCGAATGAGAGAGCGTGGCGCCGGCGGCCGGGCCGTCGTTCTTGAAGACCTCGACGTGCTGGAAGCGGCGGTCGCGCTGCAGATCGACCACGCGATCCCGCCAGGTCAGGAGCACGGCCGCGAGCTGCTCGGGTGGCAGCCGGCGAAAGGGCACCTCGTGGTCGGTCGTCTCCACGACGACCTCGTGCGCGCCGACACCGCCGACGAAGTCGTACGGGCCGACCTGGCGGCGGTCGGTCGGCGCCTCGACGCGCAGGACCGGGAAGCGGTTGGCCAGGACGAAGACCGCGTCCGAAGGGGTCTTGCGCTGCGCGATGCGCGTCGCCGGACCGTGCCCCTGCAGCACCAGGCAGAAGGGGCAGGGCTCGTCCCGCTTCACGCGGCGCTCGAGCGGCATGAAGTCCCGCGGGCGGCGCCCGCGCTCGGTGGCGATGAGCGCCCAGGTGCGATCGAGCGGGTCCCAACGCAACTCCGACATCGCTCAGACCCCCACGTTGAGCGCCGACTGCAAGGCGGAGAGCAGCTCGAGCTCGAGCTCGCCGGTGCCGGGGAAGCGCTCGAGCAGCTCGCCGTCGGCATCGGCGAGGGTGATCGTGCCGCGCAGGCGCGCGGGCAAGGAGGTCACGCCGAGCGCGGCGAGGGGCAACCGGGCCTCGAGCACGTCGCCGCAGCGCGCTTCGACGGGGGCGGAGGCCGGCCACAGCGCGAGCTCGATGGGGTGATGAGGCCCCTGCACGGTGAGGCGCACGCGCGCTCCGACGAGCGCGTCCTCGCAGCGCTCGCGCGCGTCGAGCCGCAAGAAGAGCGAGGTCTCGTCGTTGCCGTAGAAGAGGCGCGCGAGCAGGCTCTCGGCGCGGTGGATGGCGCCGTAGCTCTGGTTGATCTCGCCGGCGCCGAGCCACTTGAAGTACCAGGCCGCGGTGCCGTCGAGCGCGATCTCGATCTGGGTCATCGGGCGCTTGACGCGCTGGGAGATCGGCGCGGCCGCGCGCGCGGGCGCCGCCAGGGCGTAGACGCTCTGCTGGAGCGTATCGGGCGGGCTCTTGCCGAGGGCGAGCCAGATCGCCTTGAGGTGGTCGCGGAAGAGCGCGTCGAACTCGCCGTCGAACGCGGTCGAGTGCCCCTCGCCGAACCACCACCACCAGTCGGAGGCCTCGGCGCGCAGGACGAGATCGGCGAGGCCGGGGTCGCTGCCGAGGAGCTCGTGCATCGGGCGCTTCACCGCCTGGCGCGCTTCGGTCAGGAGGTCCCAGGCCTTGTTCTTGACCGGATCGCCGAGCCAGGTGCGGAAGGTGCCGTCGATCCACGAGCCGGTCGCCAGGCCGGGCAGGGGACGAGCGGGCACGGCGGCGACGGCGTCGCTGACGGTGCAGACCGACAGGCCCGGGGTCTCGGCGATCGCGTCGAGCAGGCCGGGCAGGAACGCAGTGACGCCACCGGGGTAGTGCTCCCAGCAGTTCTCGCCGTCGAGCGCGATGACGACGACGGCGTCGCCTTCGCTCTCGGTCGCGCGCCGGATGGCGACGAGGCTCTGCACGAAGTCGGCGTAGGCGCGCTGACGCGGCCAGGTCGCATAGACGAAGCCGATCTTGTCGGAGAGGCCGTGGTCGCGGAAGAGCAGCGTCACGCCGTCGAGCGACCAGGGGTGGAACTTGTCGGTCGGGCGCGAGGTGCGCACGGCGTCGGGCGCGCCGGGGGTGGCGACGCCGGCGAGCGACTTCCAGAGGATGGCCTCGTCGCTGACGAGCCAGCCGAGACCGGCGGCACGCACGAGCGGCAGGAGCTCGGCGGTGACCGAGCCCTCGGAGGGCCACATGCCGGCGGGCGCCGCGCCGAAGCGGCGGGTGTGCGCCTCGACGGCGAGGCGGATCTGCGCGTCGGCGTCGCCGCGCCAGTGGAAGCGGCGGACCGGCAACGGGCTCGAGGGGTCGGCGGCGCGCGCGAGATCGGTGTCGCAGAGCAGCGGCAGGATCGGGTGATAGTAGGGGCTCGCGCAGAGCTCGACCTTGCCGCTGTCGGCGAGCGCACGCCACCGCGGGAGCACGCCGCTGGCGAGCTCGCGCTGGGCCGAGAGCAGCGCGATCTGGTCGGCGTGGGTGAAGTCGCGGCCGCGCGTCAGCAGCGCGGCGATCGTCGGGTGCTCGCGCGCGCTGACGCCGCACCAGGCGAGGTTGAACCAGACCTGCAGGTCGGTGAGCTCGGCCAGCGAAAGGGTGCGGCCGTCGCGCACCATGTCGCGCAACGCGCGATAGCGTGGGTGGGGGTCGAGCAGGGTGGGGTGGGCGAGCGAGAAGAAGTGCTCGCGAATGATGGCGATCTCGGTCGGGCCGAGCTCGGCGGCGGGGCGCTCGCTCAGGCGCCAGAAGCGCTCGCGGCGTCCGTACTCGGGGCTGGCGAGGGCGTCGAGCTGATCGCAGAGCCCGGGCACCCAGTTGACGGTCGCGCGCGCGGCGGTCTCCGAGGCGAGCTCGATCGCGCGGGCCATGTCGGCGTAGTCCTTGACGCCGTGCAGGCGGACCCAGGGCAGGTGCACGTCACCGGTGATCGGGTCGCGATACGAGGGCTGGTGCATGTGCCAGAGGAAGGCGACGTGCAGCACGGCGTCAGCCCCCGATCTGGAAGACGGTGAGCCCGAGCTGCTGGCCGTCGACGCCGAGCACCTCGCAGCTCCAGAGGCCCGTCCAGTGCGGCTGGGTGCGTTGCTTCGACCAGGTACGCCACTTCGGGCTGCGGCCGACCTCGAGCTCGACCTTCGAGACGAGGCGGCTGCCGCGGCGCCAGACGTGGGTGATGGTGGCGTCGGGCAAGGGGTTCTCGAAGACGGTGTAGCAGTAGAGGATCTCGGGCGTGCTCGGGTAGTGGGTGCGCACGTCGGTCGGGAGCTTGTTCTCGAGCGCGGTGCCGACGCGCAGATCGACGAGCTTGATCCCCCCGGCGGAGGGCCAGATCCGGGTGCCGGGTCGGGTCCAGAGGTCCTGGGCGCTCGGCTCGCGGTCGTCGGGGGCGGTCGCGGCGTCGGGCGCGCCTGCATCCGTCGCACCGGGGTCGGGTGCGCCCGCATCCGTTGCACCGGGGTCGGGCGCGCTCGGACGTGGCGCGGCGGCGAGGTCGCGCTCGAGCTCGGCGCGCACGATGGGGGTGAGCTCGCGCCGCAGCTCGTCGCGCACGACGGGGGTGAGCTCGTCTCGGAGCGCCTGACGCGCCTCGGCCTCGAGCGCCTCGCGCCGAGCCGGGTCGAGGCCGGGGGAGGCATCGGGCGCGGTCCGCGGCGGGGCGGTCGCGGGCCCGACCGGGGCCGCCGGCTGCTCGCGTGCGCAGCTCATGAGCCCCGTAAGGCCGAGCGCGATGATGGCGCGTTCGTACATCGGCTCGCAGCCTACCTCAGCGCGCCGCTTTTTTCGACAGGGTGCGCGGGCCGGCTTACCGTGCGGCGTCAGTGTGTCGAGGAGGGAGGACATGGAAACGCGCAACATCTGCCCTGCATGCAACGCGCTCTATGACCGTTCGATCCTGGTGTGCGTGCGCTGCGGCACCGGGCTCCTCGAGATCCCCGACGCGCCGATCCTGTCGGGCACGACCCTCGATCTGCGCTACGACATCGAGGGCGTGGTCGGCACCGGCGGCATGGGCACGGTCTATCGCGCGCGCCAACGCGGCATGGAGCGCGAGGTGGCGATCAAGGTGCTGCACCCGCGCTACGCGCACGAGCCGCGCGCGGTGAAGCGCTTCTTCCGCGAGGCGCAAGCGGCGAGCAGGCTCATCCACCCGCACATCGTCACCGTCTACGACTTCGGGCGCGCGGCCGAGGGGCACCTCTACATGGTGATGGAGCTGCTCGAGGGCTTCACGCTGGGCGATCTCGTGCACTACCGTGCCCCGCTGCCGCCCGCGCTCGCGCTGGCGGTGATGACGCAGATCTGCGACGCGCTCGAGGAGGCGCACCGGCAGCGGCTGGTGCACCGCGACCTCAAGCCCGACAACATCCTGCTCACCGCGAGCGACGACGGGCTGTGGGCCAAGGTCCTCGACTTCGGGATCGCGCGCCTGGTGCGCGACCACGCCGACGGGTCGGCGGGCGACAAGAACCATTCGACCGTGGAGATCGCCGGCACGCCCGCGTACATGAGCCCCGAGCAGATCCTCGGCAAGGATCCCGATCCGCGCAGCGATCTCTACTCGCTCGGCATCATCCTCTTCGAGATGCTGACGCGCCAGCGCCCCTTCGACGACGAGAGCTCGGTCACGCTGTGCATGAAGCAGCTCAATGACGAGCCGCCGCGCCTGGCGAGCGTGCGCGTCGACGGGGGCGCGCCGGTGCAGGTCTCCGAGCCGCTCGAGCGGCTCGTGCGCGCGCTGCTCGAGAAGCGCCCCGAGTCACGCCCGCAGCGGGCGAGCGAGGTCAAGCAGGCGATCGCGCGCTGTCCCGAGTCGTCGTTCCCGTTCAGCGTGCCGCGCCTCGACGCGCTGCACGATACCGGTTCCGCGCAGGGCCAGCGCGCGCTCTCGGTGCGCACCACGCGCGCGGACGCCGCCGTCATCGGCGCGCAGGACAAGACCCACGAGGTCCAGCCGATCCCGATCGAGCGCGCGCTGCCGCGGGCGAGCGCGCCGACGAGTGAACGTCGGGGGCCCGCCGAGCCGCGGCAGGACGAGCGGCGCGCACCCGCCGAGCCGACCGGGCTCCTGGGCAGCGGGCTCGTGTTCCAGCGGCGGTCGGCGGCGGCCCCGGCGGCTGCCGAGCGTCGGAGCGGACCGGGCGCTGCCGCGCCGGGCGCCATCGCGCAGATCGTCGCCGAGCACGGCGGCGCGCTGGCGACGGGCGAGCTCGCGCGCTGGCTCGGCGAGGTCGAGGCGCGTGGCTGGGAGACGCAACGCGAAGAGCGGCGCGTGCTGGTCAGGGTGCCGGGCGCGGGCGCGGACGAGGCGATGAAGGTGGCGGCGCGTGAGCTGGCGGCGCTGCAGGAGCGCGCGCTGGCGCAGAATCTCGGGCTTCGCATCGGGCTCGCGGCGATCGACGAGGGCGGGATCGCGCAGGCGGTGGATCTGGCGCGGCGGCTCGCGGTGGCGACGACACACGGGCACGTCGCGGTCGCGTCGACGGCGGCCGATCGGGTCGGGGTCGGCGTGCGCCCGCAGACCTCGATCTTCCTGCCGAGCGGAGCGGCGCTCGAGTGCGCGGTCCTGCGACGGGCGCCGCGTCACGCCGCGAGCGAGGCGCCACGCGGGCAGGATGCGCGCACGGCCTCGGACGAGGGCGCGGTCCTGACCGCCGGGATCGAGGACGGCGAGCCGGCGCTCCTGTGGGGGCGAGGGCTTCAGCTGCGGCGGCTCGGCCAGCTCGGGGACGAGGCGACGCGCAACGGCCCGACGGCGGCGCTGATCCAGGGCGCGCGCGGCATGGGCAAGTCTTCGATCCTGAACGCATTTCTGAATGGGCGCCGGGTCGTGCGCGCACGCGTGTCGCCGCTGGCGGCGGGGTGGCCGGGGCACGCGTTGGCGCAGCTCCTGGTCGCCGCGCTGGGTTTGCCGCCGCTGCGCGGACGCGTCGCCGATCTCGATCGCCTGGTCGGTCGGGAGCTCGCCGATCGCGATCGCGAGCTCATCGAGCTCGTGCTGCTCGATCGGCCGGTCGTCGAACCGCCGCGCGCGCGTGCGCTGGCGCGGCTCGTCTACGACATGCTCATGGCGACGGCCGGGGACGAGCCGCTGGTCGTCGCGCTCGACGACGTGCACTTCATCGATCGCGCGAGCCGTGAAGCGCTCGGCCATGTGCTCGAGCTCGCGCGCCGCCACGCGCGCCCGTGGTGTTTCGTCGCGACCGCGCGCTGGGTGAAGCCCGAGACCTTCCTCGCCGGCGAGGCCCGGATCGATCTGCGCCCGCTCGGCCTGCGCGCGATGAACCAGCTCGCCGAGTCGCTGCAGGTCGCGCCGCGACAGCGCCACGGTCTCCTGGCGGCGGCGCAGGGCAACCCGCTGACGCTCGGCCTGCTCGTCAAGGCGATGGGCGGTCAGGAGCCGCCGGCGCAGGTGCATCAGCTCGGCGAGGGGCTCCTGCCGTGGCTGCTCACGCAGTCGCTGCGCCAGGCCGATCCGCGTGAGGCCGACCGCGCGTGGATCATGGCCGCGCTGGGCGAGGCCGGCGCGGTCGAGGACGACCTCGTGCAAGCCGCGCGCCTCTACCTCGAGCGCGATCTGCCCAACGAGATGGCGCGCTGGCTCGTCGACCGGCTGACCCGCGAGGGGCCGGTGCCCGAGGCGCTCGGGCGGATCTTCGGCGAGGCGACGCTGGCCGAGGCGAGCCGCCGCGCGCGGCGTGCCGAGCGGCTCGGGCTCTATCGGTTGGCGGCGCTCGAGCTCGAGGCGGCGCTCGGGCACGTGGACCCGGCCGAGCGCGGGCGGGGCGAGCTCGAGGTGGCCAACCTCTACGCCCGGGCGGGCGACATCAAGGGCGCGCTCGACTCGTTCCAGGCCTCTGCGCGCACCGGCGGCGAGCGCAGACCGACGGCGCTCTTGCGCCTGGCTCGCTCGCTCATCGATCTCGGCGAGGAGGGGCGCGCGGCGGACGCCCTGGACATGGCCCAGAGCGCGCTCGAGGCGCCCGAGGGGCGCGGCGACGGGCACGCCCGGGCGCTGGGTGAGTGGCTGGTCCTGAGCGCGCGCACGACGCTCAAGCGCGGCGACCTCTCCGGCGCCGCTTCGGCGCTGCAGCGGGCGCGCGATCTCGCCGATCAGCTCGCGCGCCAGGACGCGCGCACCTCGCGTTGGCTGCAAGCGCTCGTGCAGGAGACGCGCGCCGAGCTCGCGCTGGCGACGGGCGATCGCGAGGCCGCACGCACGAACTTCCGCCAGGCGCGTGACGCCTTCCGCGACCTCGGTCAGCATGGCGACGCGCTGCGCTGCCTCATCGCGCTGGGCGAGGTCGAGCTGGCGATGCGTGACCTGAGACGCGCGGCGGACACCTTCCGCGCCGCTTCACGGCTGGCGGCGACGGCGGGGCTCGCACGCGAGGAGCTGCTCGCCGAGGTCGGGCTCGGCGAGACCGAGCTGCTGCTCGGCGAGATCGACGAAGGCACCCACCGGCTGCGCGCGGCGTTCCGGCGGGTCGGCGTCGAGGACGAGGAGGCGCAGCTCGGGGCGCGCGCGGCGCTCGGCATGGCGCAGGCGATGCTCGCGCGGCGCCTGCACGCCGATGTCTATCGCTACACCGAGCGCGCCCGCGCGGCGTCGCGGGGGCCGGCGATCGCGGCGCGCGCGGCGCTGATCGAGGCCCAGGCGCAGCTCGGCCAGGGGCAGGCGCGCAAGGCGCACAAGGCGCTGCAGGACGCGGCGGAGGCGGCGCGGCTGGCCAGCGACGCGCTCCTGGTCGAGCGCGTGCGAACGCTCCGCGCCGAGCTCGAGCACGCGGCGCTGGATGTCGCTCAATAGGTGACCGCAGGTCGTCAGAGGGCGTAGGCCGCGACCCGGCTCTCCATGAAGACCGGCACGAGCACGACCTTCTTCGCGGCGTCGACCGCGATGTCGGCGGGGCCGCCCTTGAGCCCGGTGGCGACGACGCTCGCGGTGCCGGTCGCGTCGATCTTGTAGACGGAGCCGGTCTCCCAGCTCGACACGACCATCCAGGTCGCGTCGCCGTCCTTGACGAGCACGAGCCCGTCGAGGTTGCCACCGGGGACCGCGACGCTGGTGGTCGCCTTGGCCTTCGGGTCGAAGCGCTTGATCGCCTTGGACATGTCGAAGCCGACGAAGTGCACGAGCTCGCCGTCGGGTCCAGCCTCGACGGCGACGCCGTTGGGGTTGCCGAGGGCGTCGCCGATCTCGAGCGCGGCCGGCGCGGCGTCGCCGGTGATGGCGAAGATCGCCGGGGTACCGCTGGGCTTGAAGTCCTGCCCGAGCGCCGAGTCGGAGACGTAGACCGTCGTGCCGTCGGGCACGGCGGCGACGTCGTTCAGGAAGGTCGCGCCCGCGACGGCGATGGAGCCGAGCGGCGCGCCGGTCTTGGCGTCGAACTTGCGCACCTGGTCGATGTCGGCGACGAAGAGCACGCCGCCCTGGATCGCCATGCCCTTGGGCGCGTCGAGCGCGACCTCGTCCTTGGCGCCATCGATCCACTTGAGCTCGATGAGCTTGCCGTCGGGGCCGAGCTTCGAGATGAAGCCGTTGTCGTCCTTGTCGAAGGGCGTGCCGTTGATGTTGGAGACCAGGTAGGCGTCGCCTTCGGGCGTGACCAGCACCGACTCGGGCGTCGAGAAGCCATCGACGCTCCAGACGGCGGCCGGCCCGGCCGGCGCGGCGTCGGCGGCGGCCGCTGCATCGGCGGCGGCGGGGGCTGCGTCGGCGGCGGCGGCCGCTGCATCGGCGTCGGCCGGAGCGGCCGCGGCATCAGCCGGCGCCGGCGCGGCATCGGCCTGAGCGGCCGCGGCGTCTTCGGGTGCGGGCGCGGCGGCGTCCTCCGGTGCGGGCGCCGCGGCATCGGCGGCCGGTGGGGCCTTGGTCGGCTCCGGCGGCGGGGTCTTCTTCGAGCAGGCCGCCAGGGCGAGCGTGAGGGTCAGCGTCGTGAACGTGGCGAGTCGCAAGAGCTTCATGGGGCACCTCCGAATCAGAGGACCTATGCCCAAGTGGCGACCGACGCAAGTGGGGTCGCAGCCGCGACCCGCGGTCGCGAGTTCAGAAAAACCAGCTCACACCGCCGGAGACCTGCGGAAAGAAGAGGACGGTGTCGGGGTGGTCCTGATCGAGTGGCGTGACGAACGCGACGCCGACGAAGAGGTCGAGGCGATGCACGGGCGTGTAGGCGATGCCGATGTCGACGTGGATCGCCTCGCCGAGCTCGTAGAGGCTGTCGTAGCCTGCGACGTCGACCCCGAAGCGGTCCTGCTCACCGAACGGCACGAGCATGCCGAGGCCGAGGTAGGGGGTCAGGCAGTTGCGGATCCCGAGCCAGCGCACGCGCACGTCGGCGGCCGGGTAGATGAGGCCGAAGCTGACCTCGGCGAGGATGGTCTCGTCGCTGAGCCAGCCGACCGCGAGCGCGACGAGCCCGTCGACGCCGAAGGAGAGCCCGATCCCGAGGTCGCGATCCCAACGTGGGCCGGCGTTGTCGGGAGGGCCTCTGCGCTCCTCGGGCAGCGGCAGGGGCTTCTTCGGCAGCGGCCGCGGCTTGGGCTCGCTCGCCTTGCCGGCGCCCGGCGGCTTTTCCGGTGTGGTGGTCCTGGGCGGCGTGCTCGACTCGAGGCGTCTCACGAAGTCCGGATCGTCGATGAGGCGCGGGTCGATCGCGACCGCCTCCTCCCAGCGCTTGCGCGCGTTGTCCGGCGAGCCCGCGGCGAGCAGCTTGTCGCCGAGGCCGACGTACGCCTTGCCGCACGCGGCGCGCAGCTCGAGCGTCAGCGCGTCCTGGCGCGCGGCCTCCTCGCAGAGCACGACCGCGCCGCCGTAGCGCTCCGCCGCGAGCTCGGCCTCGATCGCGGCCAGGCGCTCGTTCGGCGGCGGTGGCTCGGGCGGCGCCGAGGTCTCCGGCGGCGTCGGCTCGGCCGCGCGCGTCGCGGGCAGCGCGCCCCATGGCGCGACCAGGAGCGCCGAGCAGACGACGCACGCGAGCGCGAGGCGGGTCCCGATCTTCATCGCGAGGTCTCTGCGGCAGGCGCGAGATCGATGTCGAGCTGGCGTCCGAGGTCGGGCTCGAAGCAGCGGCGACAGCGCGGCTCGTAGGCGTCGGCGGCCCCGACCAGCACGCGGCCCTCGGCGGCGACGAGGCGCTGGGAACGATTGGCGGGCGCGCCGCAGCGCACGCAGACCGCCAGCGTCTTGGTGACGTACTCGGCGATCGCCATGAGCTGCGGCATCGGCTCGAAGGGGCGGCCGAGGTAGTCCTGGTCGAGGCCCGCGCAGATCACGCGCACGCCGCGATTGGCGAGCTTGTCGAGCACCTCGACGATCCCCGCGTCGAAGAACTGCACCTCGTCGACGCCGACGACCTCGGTGCGATCATCGACCGCGCGCAAGAGCTCGGCGGAGGTCGCGATGACGCGCGCGTCGAATCGCTCCTGCGCGTGCGAGACCACCGCCTCGCGCGCATAGCGATCATCGGTGCCCGGCTTGAAGACCTGGATGCGCTGCCGCGCGAAGACCGCGCGCCTGAGCCGGCGGATCAGCTCCTCGGTCTTGCCCGAGAACATGCTGCCGCAGATCACCTCGATCTGCCCCATCTGCCCGGTGCCATAGCGCAGGACCATCGCGCGGACCTTATCACCGCGCCCTTGCGGGCGAAACCCCCGAACGGGCCGCCCGTCGCGGCGTGAGGTCCGGTGGCGCGCCCCGCCCGGGACTGCTACACCTGATGGTCGCCGTGGTCGCTCTCTGCCGACACATCGTCAACGCCCGCGCGTTCCAACGCTTCATCACGTTGGCCATCGTCGTGGCCGGCGCGCTCGTCGGCCTCGAGACTTCGCCTTCGCTCATGGCCGAGCACGGCGCGCTCGTGCACGCGCTCGATGCGGTGGTACTGGTGATCTTCTCGCTCGAGATCGTCGTGCGCATGACCGCCGAGTCGCCGCACCCCTGGCGCTACTTCCGCGATCCATGGAACTGCTTCGACTTCGCCATCGTCGCCGGCGCGCTCATGCCCTTCGTGTCCGGCTACGTCACGGTGCTGCGCCTGTTCCGCCTCCTGCGTGTGCTGCGCCTGGTGCGCGCCATCCCACGGCTCCAGGTCCTGGTCGGCGCGCTCCTGCACAGCCTGCCTTCGATGGGCTACGTCGTGCTCCTGCTCGGGCTCCTCTTCTACATCTACGGGGTCGCCGGCGTGTTCTTCTTCGGCGAGGCCGCGCCGAGCTACTTTGGCGACCTCGGCACGGCCTTCTTCACCCTCTTCCAGATCGTCACCCTCGAGGACTGGATCGAGGTCCTCAACACCGTGCGCGCCGGCGCGCCATCCGGCCTGGCCATCGGCTACTTCGTCAGCTTCATCCTCTTCGGCACCATGGTCATGCTCAACCTCGTCATCGGCATCGTGCTCGAGGGCATGAAGGAGTCGCAAGCCGACGCGCTGGCCCGTGCCGACCGTGCCGCGCGCGACGCAGACCCGACCGCTTCGACCGCGACGCAACCGGCCGACGACCTCGGCGGCGAGATCCGCCAGGTCGAGGCCGAGCTCGCGCGCCTGTCGCGTCGCCTCGCCCACCTCGGCGAGCGCGCCGACGCCGCGCGCCGGCGATGACGGCGATGACGCGGGCGCTGGTCTTTGGCGCGCGCATCTGGCATATCGCTCCGGCCCCGGCCCACCCCGGGTCCGGGCGCGCCGATTCGGAGAGCGAGGCGACGCGTGACGACCGATCATTATCCGCATGCCGAGGTCGAGCCCAGGTGGCAGGCCTACTGGCTCGCCCACAAGACCTTCCGCGCCCTCGATCCGGCCGAGGCCGGCGACAAGCCGAAGTTCTACGCGCTCGACATGTTCCCGTACCCGTCGGCCGCCGGCCTGCACGTCGGCCACCCCGAGGGCTACACCGCGACCGACATCGTCACGCGCAAGAAGATCATGCAGGGCTGGAACGTGCTGCACCCGATGGGCTGGGACGCGTTCGGGCTGCCGGCCGAGCAGCACGCGCTGTCGACCGGCACCCACCCGGCGGTCACGACGCGCGCCAACATCAACACCTTCCGCCGCCAGATCCAGCGCCTCGGCCTCGGCTATGACTGGGACCGCGAGGTCGACACCACCGATCCGGCCTACTACCGCTGGACGCAGTGGATCTTCCTCAAGCTCTACGAGCGCGGGCTCGCCTACCAGGCCGAGGTCCCGGTGTGGTGGTGCCCGGCGCTCGGCACGGTGCTCGCCAACGAGGAGGTCAAGGACGGCGTCTCCGAGCGCGGCGGCCACCCGGTCGTGCGCGTGCCGATGCGCCAGTGGATGCTGCGCATCACCGCCTACGCCGAGCGGCTGCTCGCCGACCTCGAGCCGCTCGACTGGCCCGAGTCGATCAAGGCCATGCAGCGCCACTGGATCGGCAAGAGCGAGGGCGCCGAGGTCACCTTCACCATCGAGGGTCGCGCCGAGTCGCTCGACATCTACACCACGCGGCCGGACACGCTCTACGGCGTGACCTACATGGTGCTCGCGCCCGAGCACCCGCTGGTCTCGGCGATCACCACGGCCGAGCAGCGCGCCGCCGTCGACGCCTATCGCGAGGCGGCCGCCACCAAGTCCGACCTCGACCGCACCGACCTCGCCAAGACCAAGACCGGCGTGCCGACCGGCGCCTTCGCCATGAACCCGCTCTCGGGCGAGCGCGTGCCGATCTGGATCGCCGACTACGTGCTGCTCTCCTACGGCACCGGCGCCATCATGGCGGTGCCCGCGCACGACCAGCGCGACTGGGAGTTCGCCACCGCGTTCGCGCTGCCGATCGTGCCGGTCGTCGCCGGCCCCGACGGCGGCGCCCCCGACGTGTCGGCGGGCGCGTACGTCGAGGACGGCGTGGCGATCAACTCGGGCCCGTACGATGGGCTCACGACCGACGCCTTCAAGAAGAAGGTCGCGGCCGACCTCGCGGCGCGCGGGCTCGGCAAGGTCGCCGTCAACTATCGCCTGCGCGACTGGCTCTTCTCGCGCCAGCGCTACTGGGGCGAGCCCTTCCCGATCCTCTTCCGCCAGGACGGCACACACTTCGCGGTGCCGTACGAGGACCTGCCGCTGACCCTGCCGGAGGTGGCGAGCTACCAGCCGTCAGGGACCGGCGAGAGCCCGCTCGCGACGATCGAGGACTGGATCACCGTGCGCGACCGCGCGACCGGCGAGGTCTTCCGGCGCGAGTCGAACACCATGCCGCAGTGGGCCGGCTCGTGCTGGTACTACCTGCGCTACATCGACGCCGCCAACGCCGAGGCCCCCTTCTCGAAGGACAAGGCCGACTACTGGCTGCCGGTCGACCTCTACGTCGGCGGCGCCGAGCACGCGGTGCTGCACCTCCTGTACGCGCGCTTCTGGCACAAGGTGCTCTACGACATCGGCCTGGTCTCGTGCGTCGAGCCGTTCCACAAGCTCGTCAACCAGGGCATGATCCTCGGCAGCGACGGGCAGAAGATGTCGAAGTCGCGCGGCAACGTCGTCAACCCCGACGACGTGATCGGCGAGTTCGGCGCCGACGCGATGCGCCTCTACGAGATGTTCATGGGCCCGCTCGAGGCGGTCAAGCCCTGGCAGACCAAGGACATCGTCGGGATCGCCCGCTTCCTCGACAAGGTGTGGAAGCTCGGCGGCCGCGCGATCTCGGCCGAACCCTCCGACGAGGGCGACGGCGAGACGCAGCGCCTCGTGCACCGCACCGTCAAGAAGGTCACCGAGGACATCGACGCGCTCCGCTTCAACACGGCGATCTCCGCGCTGATGGTGCTGACGAACCAGCTCCTGCGCCTGGACGTCGTGCCGCGCGGCGCGTTCGAGAAGCTCGTCCTCTGCCTGAACCCGTTCGCGCCGCACATCGCCGAGGAGCTGTGGCAGCGGCTCGGGCACGCGCCGTCGATCGCGCACGCCCGCTGGCCGAGCTTCGACGCGGCGCTGACCGTCGAAGAGACGGTCGAGGTCGTCGTGCAGGTCAACGGCAAGATCCGCGCGCGCTTCGAGTGCGCCAAGGGCACCGACGCCGCGACGCTCGAGGCGACCGCGCAGTCGCTCGAGCGCATCGCCGAGCTGGTGAGCGCGCGCACGATCCGGCGTATCATCGTCGTGCCCGACAAGCTCGTGAACATCGTCGTCGCGTAGCGTCGCGCTGCGCCGGGGAGAGCATGGCCCGCTTCGAAGAGATCACCTACTGCGACCACCCGGCCTCCGAGGTCTACGGAGCGATGGTCTGGCACCTCGAGGAGCTGGTGCCCTACATGGACAACGTCGCCGAGATCAGGACCGACGTCTTCGACGAGGGCGAGCCCGGCAAGATCAAGACGGTGCGCTGGTGGCAGGGGACCTCCAAGACGGTGCCGACCCTGCTCAGGCCCTTCGTGACGAAGAACTCGCTCGGCTGGAAGGACATCGCGACCTGGACGCCGGCCGAGTACAAGGTCGAGTGGCGGACCGAGACGCGACACTCGAAGTACTCGTCGTGCGAGGGCATCAACCGCTTCGAGCCCGATCCGGAGAGCCCCGAGACGCGCACGCGCTGCGTCATCGCCGGCGAGTTCGTCGTGCACGGCGACAAGCTCCCCGCGATGCCGAAGTTTCTCGGGCTCAAGGTGGCGCCCAAGCTCGAGCAGATCATCCTCGGCTACATGCTGCCGAACTTCCGGCAGCTCGCCGCGGGGATCGGCACCTACCTCGACGCGAAGAAGAGGGCCGCCGCGGAGGCGAGCTCGACGGGAGCGACGGGTGGAGCGAGCTGAGCCACGGGGGGCCACGCGCGCCGTGCGGGCGATGGGCGCCGCCATCGGCGCCGCCACCGGCCCGGTCGCCGCCTTCGGACAGAGCTGGGCGGGCACCGGCGACGGGCGCGCGCACGTGTGGATCCTCGCCACGGTCGTCGGCGCGCTGCTCGGGGCGCTGACCTGGCCTCTGTTCCAGGCGCCCGCACCGCGAGAGACGACGCCGGATCGGGCGCCCGACGGCAACGCCCGCACACCTCCAAGCCCGGGCGCGGGCTTCGGCGCGCTTTTCGGCTTCTCGGTCGGGCTCGTCGCCGGGGCCTTCGCGGCGTTCCCGATGGGCTCGGTGCTCGGGGCCTTTGGCGGGATCGTCGCAGGCGCGCTGACGGTCTTCGCGGGCGACAAGCTCCAGCCGGTGCGCGGCGGGCTCGCGATCGCGAGCGTCATCGGCGCGGGCACGGCGCTCCTCATCGCCTGGGCGTGGCTGTCATGAGCGGCAACACCTTCGGGCGGCGCTTTCGCGTGACCACCTTCGGCGAGAGCCACGGTCCGGCGCTCGGCGCGATCGTCGACGGCTGCCCGCCGGGGCTCGCGCTCACCGAGGCCGATCTGCAGGGCGATCTCGATCGGCGCCGTCCCGGCCGGAACCGCCTGATGTCCGCGCGCGACGAGGCCGATCGCGTCGAGATCCTCTCGGGCGTGAGCGAGGGCAAGACGACCGGCACGCCGATCGCCCTCCTCATCCGCAACACCGATCAGCGCCCCAAGGCCTACGACGAGATGGCGACGCTCTTCCGGCCGAGCCACGCCGACTACACCTATTTCGCCAAGTACGGGCACCGCGCGCGCTCGGGCGGCGGGCGGGCGTCGGCGCGCGAGACGGCGGCGCGCGTCGCGGCGGGCGCGATCGCCAGGAAGCTCCTGGCCGAGCGATTCGGCTGCGAGATCGTCGCCTGGGTCGATCGCGTCGGCGATCTGACGGCGACGGTCGACGTCGAGACGGTGACCCCGGACGCGGTGGCGGCGCACGCGGTGCAGTGCCCGGACGACGCGGCGGCCGCGGCGATGACGGCGCTCATCGAAGAGGTGAGGAAGGCCGGCGACACGATCGGCGGCGTGGTCGCGGCGGTGGCGCGCAACGTGCCGGTCGGCCTCGGCGATCCCGTCTTCGACAAGCTCGAGGCCTCGCTTGGGCAGGCGCTCTTGTCGCTGCCGGCGTGCAAGGGCGTCGAGATCGGCAGCGGCTTCGCCGGCACGACGATGCGCGGCTCGGCCCACAACGACGCGTTCTACGTCGACGAGGCCGGGCGCGTGCGCACGCGCACGAACCACTCGGGCGGCGTACAGGGCGGGATCTCCAATGGCATGCCGATCGTCGTGCGCGCGGCGTTCAAGCCGGTGGCCACGCACTTCCAGGCGCAGGAGACCGTCGACGAGACCGGGGCGGCGGTGACGTTCCAGGCCAGGGGTCGCCACGACCCGTGCGTACTGCCGCGCGCGGTGGTGATCGTCGAGGCGATGATCGCGCTCGTGCTGGCGGACGCCTGGCTCGCGCAGCGGGGCCAGGTCGGCACCCCGCCGTGAGCGCACCCGTGGGGTGCACCGTCGTCGAGGTGCACGGCATGCTGGTCACGGTGCTGACCGCGGACGGTGAGCGCGTGCGCGCGCGACCGCCGCGCGATCGCACGACCCCGGTGATCGGCGATCGGGTGGCGCTGGTCGAAGACGGCGGGGTGTCGCGCGTGGCGGAGATCGCTCGGCGCGAGCGCGTCTTCGTGCGCCCCAACGCGCAAGGCGGGCAGCTCGTCGCCGCCCACGTCGATCGGCTGGTGATCGTGACGGCGGTCGAGCCGGGGCCGCGGCCCGGCCTCATCGATCGCATGTGGATCGCGCTCGGCGACCAGCCGATCGAGGTCGTGCTGGTGTTGAACAAGTGCGATCTGCCGGGGACCGAGGCGGCGGCGGCGGAGCTCGCCGATCATGTCGCGGCGGGGGCGGAGCTCGTGCGCACCTCGACGAAGAGCGGCGAGGGGATCGCGGCGCTCGGCGCGCGGCTGGCGCGCGGGCTCTCGCTCCTGGTCGGGCACTCGGGCGTCGGCAAGTCGTCGCTGATCAACGCGCTGGTGCCGAGCGCGGCGCTGGCGACCGGCGCCGTGAACGCGCTGACCGCCAAGGGGCGGCACACGACGACGGTCGCCACGTGTCACGCGCTCGCGCCCGATCACCTCATCGTCGATACGCCGGGGGTGCGAGCGTTCCCGCTGGAGGGGCTCGCGCTCGCGGAGGTCGCCAGCCGCTTCCCGGGGATCGGCGCGCACGCGGCGCGCTGTCACTTCGCGCATTGCCTGCACGAGGGTGAGCCGGGCTGCGCGGTGGAGGCGCCGGACTCGCTCGTGCCGGCGCAGCGCCTGTCACGCTATCGCACGCTGATTTCGAGTCTGCGCGAGGAGGCGGCGCTGGCGCGCGGACCCAAGCCGGGAGAGCGCCGCGGCCGGGAGAAGGGGCCGCCCCCGCGGCGTCGATGACCAGGGAAACTTCGAGGAGGGAGGGACTCTCGGAGCGTCGCCGGCGAGGCTTGGGCTCCGAGCCTTGGCTCGAGTGGCCTGCGGGGGGCGGCGTGGGCGAAACCGCGAGGGTAGGGGGCGCATTCCGCCGCGGCGCGCGGGATGGGTTGGGCCCTTCGGCGCGTTGTGCCGGCGCCGGTCAATGAACTTGCGCCTCCGCCAGCCCATCGCGATACTCCGCCCGTGATCGTCGCCACGCTCATCCTCGCACAGCTCGCGCTCACCGCCGGTGCCCAGCTCACCGTCGCGGCGCCGGGGCCGATGCCCGAGGACGCCGTCCTGCCGCCGCTCGAGCCGCTCGACCACCAGCGTCTCGGGGTCGCGACCCCCATCGAGAACCCGCCCGGGGGCGACGCTCTGCGCGCCTTCCACCTCGCGCTCGTGCACGCGGCGCGCCGGGAGGACGACCCGAGCACGCCGACCCGCGAGGACCAGGCACGTATCATTATATATGGGGCGAGCCACGTGGCCGGCGACATGTTCACCGCGACCATCCGCAACGAGCTGAAGTCCCGCTTCGGCGACGGCGGGATCGGCTTCGTCGTGCCGGCGAGCCCTTGGCGCGACTACTACAACCGCGACGCCAACATCGACTACTCGGACGGCTGGGACTCGTTCTGGGTCTCGCGCCGCCACTCGCGTGAGGACGGACGCTACGGCCTGGCCGGGATCGCGTTCTCCTCGAAGAGCAAGAAGGCGTGGGCGCGCGTCTCGTCGTCCAAGGGCGGCCCGTTCGGGCGCGAGATCGATCGCGTCGAGATCTGGTATTGGCGCGCCGCGCGAGGCGGCGACTTCATCGTCGAGATCGACGGCAAGCGCGCCAAGCGCATCAAGACGCGCGTCGACCGGCGCAAGAAGGAGGCCGAGGGGCTGGCGGTGTGGGCGGTCGATCTGCCGCTCGGGCGTCACGAGGTGGAGCTGCGCCCCGCCGGCAACGGCGAGGTCACGCTCTTCGGCCTGGTCATGGAGAAGAAGGGGCCGGGCGTCATCATGGACTCGCTCGGCATCAACGGCGCGCGCGCGACCGACCAGCTCGCCTGGGACGCCGGCCTCTTCACCCAGCAGATCCAGCGGCGCGATCCCGATCTCATCGTGCTCGCGTACGGCACCAACGACATCGGCGACGACGAGCCGCCCGAGGAGTACGCGCGCAAGCTCGACATCGTGATCAACCGGGTGCGCTCGGCCGCCCCCAACGCGAGCTGCCTCTTCATCGGGCCCTCGGATCGGCCGGTCAAGGTCGAGGTCGGCGACGACGAGTTCCGACAGGCGATGCAGGCGGCGGGGCACGCGCCGGAGCTGGTGCCCGATCTGCCGCGCGGCAAGAAGCGCCTGGTCTTCCAGCGGCGACCGCGCCAGCAGGCGATCATCGACGTGCAGCGCCAGGTCTCGTGGCGCTACGGCTGCGGCTATTGGAACTGGGCGGGCGCCATGGGCGGCGACCTGTCGATGCTGAGCTGGACCCACGCCGACGAGCCCTACGGCTCCAGGGACTACGTGCACCTGACCAGGCTCGGCTACGAGCGCATCGCCGGCCTCTTCTGGGACGCGCTGATGGGGCCGTTCGAAGGCGGGCTGCCGCGCATGGGGCCGCTCGGCGGGCCGGAGATCGGTCCGCGCTAGCAGGCTCGCGGCACGCCGCCGATTGCCTCTTGAAATCCGGCACGTGCGTCGTCCGTTCTTGACGGGTCGCGAGCCCCCCGATAACGACGGCCGCGACGGACGCAGCGTGCGTCCCGAGGCCCCGGGCGATGGCATTCAATTCACTCGAGTACGCGATCTTCCTGGTCGCGGTCTTCTTCGCCTTCTGGTTCCTGGCGCGCTTTGGCCTGGCCCGGTTGGCGATGCTCACCGTCGCGAGCTGGGTCTTCTACGCCGCGGCGAACCCGTGGTTTCTGACCCTGCTCGTCGCGTCGACGGTCAACGACTACGTCCTCGCGCGCTGGATGGAGCGGCAGGAGGATCCGCGCAGGCGCCGCTGGCTGCTCATCGCCTCGCTCGTGTCGAACCTCGGTCTGCTCGGCGTCTTCAAGTACACGAACTTCTTCCTCGAGTCCGGCGTCGCCATCGGCAACCTCCTCGGGGCCGACCTCGTCTTCACGCGCGTCGAGATCCTGCTCCCGGCGGGGATCAGCTTCTACACCTTCCAGACCCTCTCCTATACGATCGATGTCTACCGCCGGAAGATCCCCGTCGAGCACTCGTTCCTGCGCTTCGCCTTCTTCGTCGGCTTCTTCCCGCAGCTCGTCGCCGGCCCGATCGTGCGCGCCGCCGACTTCCTGCCGCAGACCCACAAGCGCCCCTTCTTCTCGCGCCAGCAGGCGAGCCGCGCGCTCTGGCTCATCGCCATCGGGATCTTCAAGAAGACCTGCATCGCCGATCTGCTCGGCGTCAACGTCGTCGAGAAGGTCTTCGACGACCCGCTGCTCGTGTCGAGCTGGGACGTGCTCATCGGGCTCTACGCCTATACCATGCAGATCTACATGGATTTTTCGGCGTACACCGACATCGCCATCGGCTCGGCGCTGCTCTTCGGCTACCACCTGCCCGACAACTTCGACCGCCCCTACGCCGCCGTCTCGATCCAGGACTTCTGGCGGCGCTGGCACAAGACCCTCGGCTCGTGGCTGCGCGACTACCTCTACTACCCGTTGGGCGGCGCGCGCGGCTCGGACATGCGCGTCTACTTCAACCTCTTCGTGACCTTCCTGCTCATCGGCTTCTGGCACGGGGCCAACGTCAACTTCCTCCTCTACGGCTGCGGTCACGCGCTGGCGATGTGCGTCAACCGCTGGTGGCGCAAGCGGCGTGAGCGCGCCGGCGGACCGAAGAAGCTCAAGCTGGACGCCTGGGGGCTGGTGTGGCGCGTCGCGCTGACCCTGCACTTCGTCGTCTTCATGCGCATCCTCTTCCGCGCGGCCGACCCGAAGTACACCTCGGAGCAGGCGCTCGCCAAGGCGGGCGACATCGTCTCGCGCATCACCGACGGCGCCTTCGAGGCGGTCACCGTGCTCACGCCCGCGATGGCGATCCTGCTCATCGGCTGCTATCTCGTGCACTGGACGCCGCGCCACTGGGTCGAGGCGACCTTCCACGGCTTCAGGCGCATGCCCTTCGTCGTGCAGGGCGCCGTCGTCGCGGCGGCGCTCCTGGTGATGGCCAACGCGCTCTCGGGAAGGCCGCTACCCTTCGAGTACTTCCAGTTCTGAGCCCCGCTCTCCGAGGTCCGGCGCGATGGCCGAGTTCAACGAAGTCAAAACCCCCGACATGGACGAGCCCTGGGACGGCCAGGGGCTCGCGCCCGGTGCGCGCGTCGCCATGCTCGCGCTCGCCGGCGCCGCGCTCGCGATCGCGGTCCCCTATCTCGTCACGCCGCTCATGCCCGCGGACAGCGAAGCGCGGGAGATCGTCTCCGACTATCGCGTCTGGGTGAGCGACGACCCAGCGCCGTTCTCGAAGATGTTCCGCACCTCACGCCCCGACGAAGAGGAGCTCGTCGCCGAGGTCGTCGGCGAGCACGTGACGATCGGCGGCGTCGGCGCCGACGGCGAGGTCGACGTCCCCCTCACCCCCTCCCTCGTCATCGACACCCCCGCTCCCGCTCGCGCTCCCGCCCCCGAGCCCGTGCCCGTGCCCGCGCCCGTGCCCGACACCACCTCAACGCCCGACACCGCGCCCGACACCGCCCCCGCACCCGCGCCCGACACCGCCCCCGCACCCGCGCCGCCCGCGCCCCCGAACCCGCTGACCCGCATCCACATCCCAGCTTCGTCCTACGAAGGGCTCGAGGTCTTCATCGAGGATCCCGCGGGCGCGCTCCGGCACTTCTACCGCAAGCTCGCGCGCGTCGCCCTCGAGGAGGAGGGCGTCGTCGCGCGCATCTCGCACTTCGGCGACTCGGCCATCGCCGCCGACGGCATGCCCAGCGCCACCCGCCGACTCCTGCAGCGCACCTTCGGCGACGGCGGCCATGGCTATTCACTCGCGGCGGCCTCCAACAACTGGTACCGGCGCAAGGACATCGAGTGGTCGTCGCGCGGCTTCTCGACCGAGGTCTTCATCTCCGATCAGTCGCCGGACGGCCGCTACGGCTTCGGCGGCACCGCCGCGATCGGCTACCAGGGCGCGCGCGCGAGCTGGCGCACCGTCAGCGGCCCCGAGGGCACGGTCGGCACGAAGCTCTCGCGCCTGCGCGTGCCCTACCTCGCGCACAAGGGCGGCGGCCGCCTCGCGCTCTTCGTCGACGGCGAAGAGAAGCTCGTCATCGACACCGCGGCCGACGACAAGGAGGACCGCGTCGCCGAGATCGAGGTGCCCGACGGGCCCCACACCTTCGAGCTGCGCAACGTCGGCGGCGGCAAGACCAAGGTCTACGGCGCCATCCTCGAGCGCGCCGCGGGCGTCGTCGTCGACGGCCTCGGCACCATCGGCGCGCGCGACACGCGCTGGCTCAACGTCGACAAGGACCACATGAAGTGGGCCTTCGCGTCGCGCGAGACCGACCTGGCGGTCTTCATGTACGGCGGCAACCAGCTCGAGGACAAGGTCACCATGGAGCGTTACGAGCGCTCGCTGACCGAGGTCGTGCAGCGCTGGAAGGCGGCGCTCGACGGGCGCAGCTGCCTCCTGATGAGCCCGATCGACCACGGCGAGCGACGGCGCGGGCGCGTGCGCACCGTCGAGCGCCAGGTCGAGATCATGGCGGTCCAGAAGAAGGTCGCCCTCGCCGAGGGCTGCGCCTGGTTCTCGCTCTACGAGGCGATGGGCGGCGACGGCGCGATCGGCAAGTGGCACGAGGCCGGGCTGGCCGAGGGCGACCTCGCGCACCCGACCGCCAAGGGCGCGGTCGTGCTCGGCCAGATCTTCTTCAAGGCGCTGATGAAGGGCTTTTCCGACTACCTCGCCGCGGAGACCGCGAGCCAATGACGATCGCGCTCGCCTGGATCGATCCGGCGCGTGACCCCGAGCTCTACGCCGGCGAGCGGCGCCTGCGCTTCGAGGTGCTGCGCCGCCCGCTCGGCATGCCGGAGGGCTCGGAGGAGAACCCGGCCGAGGCCCGCGCAGAGCACCTCGTCGCGCACGACGCCGGGCACGTCGTCGGCTGCGTGATGTTCCTCGCCGATCCCGACGGGCAGGGCGGCAAGCTCCTGCAGATGGCGGTCGCCGAGGCGCGGCGCGGCCAGGACCTCGGCCGGACCCTGGTGCGCGAGCTCGAGCGCCACGTCGCCGCGCGCGGCGTCGCGCAGGTGCACATGCACGCACGCGAGACGGCGATCGGCTTCTACGAGCGCCTGGGCTACGCGGTCGTCGGCGAGCCCTTCACCGAGGTCGGCCTGCCGCACCGCCTCATGCGGCGGGACCTCACCCTCTGATTGCGGCTCGTTCGCGCGCCGCGCGCGCGCGTTCAGCGACCCTCGAGCGTGGCCAGTCTTGCGCGCAGCGCCTCGAGCTCACGGGCGAGCTCATTCGCGCGCTCGCGCTCGGCCTCCGCGCGCTCACGCTCAGCCTCGGCGGCGGTCGGCACGATCGCGCCCCCGGGCCTGAAGGCCCGCAGCCACGACTCCTCGTGGCCGTCGATCTCGGCGCGCACGAGCCCGAAGTGCATGTCGAGCACGTCGGATCGCAGCCGCCCGTCGGGCTCGGGAGCGATCGGCACGTAGCGCTGGTCGGGCCCGAGCCGCAAACCCTCGAGGCTCCCGGCGAGATCGTGCAGGAAGTACTCGCGCACCTTGAGCACCTGCTCGTAGATGCGACGTTTGCTCGTGCGATCGACCTTCTCGGTCGACTCGGACAGGACCTCGACCACGAGGTCCGGGGACTTGCCGCCCTCGCGCCAGACGACCCAGAAGTTGCGCGGGCGCGGCTCGGCGCCGAGGACGACGAAGAGATCGGGCGCGCGGAAGTCCCGGTTCTTGAGCTGCAGGTCACTGAAGTACACCGGGATGTTGGCGCCGACGAACACGTCCGGTCGGTCGCGCATCGCGTGGCGCAACGAGTCTCGCAGGAGCGAGACCTGGGTCATGTGCGAGTCGGTCTCCAAAGGCTCGTCCTCCAGCATGAGGAGCTCGGCCTCGCTCGGCGGCCGCGGCACGCCGGCCGGCCACTCGTCGGGTTCGGAGGTTTCGCTCGCGGATCGTTGCGCCTGGACCATGTGTCCATGGTAGGCCATGCGTCCGGGCCATGTCACGCGTCAGCGTGGGATCACGCGGCGCCCCCGCCGCTCAGCGCGCCGGTGGAGGCGCGAGCACCACGCTGTGGTGGGGCGCGTCGTCGCGGCGCGTCTCGAAGCGGATCCCCGGCGCCTCGCGGCGGAAGACGACCTCCATCGCGCGGCAGCCGCCGTCCCCCTCGGCCATGCAGTAGCGCGTGGCGCCCTCATCGCGCTCCATCTCGATCATGCGGCCGGTCGCGAGCTCGCCCGCGAGCGAGGTCTCGTAGTCGAGGTGTGAGCCGTGCGCCGCGTCCGGCGTCAGCGTGAACTGCTGATACGAGCCGTCGGGCAGCCCCATGCCGGGCGGCACGTCCCCGCGCAGCACGATCGCCGCGCCCTCGCGTCGCGGCGCGAGCCCGTAAGGCATCGGACCAAAAGGAGAATGGTCCGACTTCCCGAACCAGAGGGGGTGGTCGGCGAAGGCGTCGACGACGGCGGGCAGGGTGGGCGAGGGGGGCGCCACCGGCTCGTCCGCAACTCCCGATGGGGCAGGGCGGGACGCGCAGGCGGCGCTGAAGAGGACGATGCCGAAGATGGGCAGACGAAGCATGGCGAGACCTCACGCAGCGGGTGCGGCGGGTGGAGTGGAGCGATTGCGCCAGACGAACGAGAGCCAGGCGCCGACGATGAAGCCTTCGAGCCCGAGGATCTCGAAGGCGAAGTCCCCCGTGAGCGGCGCGACCACGGCCAGCGCCGTCACCACGGGGGCGATCCAGGCCGCACGCACGTCGGCGGTGAAGGTCACCGCCAGCACGAAGAAGGGGTAGGCCCAGTTCGAGAGCGCGACGACCTCGAGCGCGGAGAGCGCGCGCTCGGGGTGCACCTGGCCGTGCACCCAGGCGGCGAGCCAGAAGCAGAGGACGGCGATGAAGCCGGTGCCGAAGAGCAGCACCAGGCGCCGATTGGTCGCCGCCGACAAGAGCGTGTCGCGCACGAGCCAGGCGATGAACGAGAAGACGATGAAGGTGAGCGCGTTGAAGACGAGCAGGTCGCCGAGCGCGAGCTCGAGGAGCCCCGAGCGATGCACGAGCCCCGTCGTGACGTTCCACACGATGAAGCCGAGGCCGATCAGAAGCGCGAGCGCGCTCCGCTTTTCGCGGTAGAGCTCGATGCTGGCGTCGCGCTCGAGCGTGAGCAGGCGCTCGTGCCGCTCGGCCAGGGTCCGGCTCAGCGCCTTGACCTCGGCCTCGAGCGCGGGGTCGCGCGGCGCGAGCTCGGCCACGCACTCGGCGGCGCGCTCGAGCTGCTCGTTGGCCAGCGCGTAGCGCGCCATCGCGGCCAGGAGCTCACGCAGACCGTCGCGCGCCCGGGTGTTGCCCGGCCAGATCTCGAGCGCCTGCCGGAACGCGAAGCGGCACTCGAGGAAGTTGCGCCTGAGCTCCTGGCCGGCCTGCGTCGTCTCGGCCGGGCCCTGGCGCGTGCGCGTGAAGAAGCCGACGAGCGAGTCCTTCTTCACCGTGGCGCGCTGCGCGATCTCCATCGAGTGGCGGTGCTCGAGGTAGTCTTCGATCGCCCGCCGGAAAGCCTCGGCCGACGCCGGGCGTCGCTGGGGATCGCGGTGGGTGGCGCGGTTGGCGAGCTCGGCGAGCTCGGCCGGCACCGCGTCCGGGTAGCGCTGCGGCAGCGACAGGTAGGCCGTGGCGAGCATGTCGATCATCGCGCCGCCGCGATGGCGCGGCTCACCCTCGGTGAGGATCGCGTGCAGGAGACCACCGAGCAGGTAGACGTCGCTGCGCTCGTCGATATGGGCCGCGTCGGCGGTCGCGAGCTCGGGCGGCATCCACGCGGGTGTGCCACGCACGGTCCGGATCGCGGCGGCGGGCGGCAGCCAGCTCGGGCCGCCGGGCAGGCTCGCGGCGATCCCCCAGTCGACGACGTAGACCTCGCCGAAGCGGCCCACCATGACGTTGTCGGGCTTGAGGTCGAGGTGCAGCACGCCGCGCGCGTGTGCGAGCTCGATCGCCCGGCAGACCTCGATCAGGATCCGCAGGTGCTGGTTTTGTCGATCGCTGGCGGCGCGCCCCGGCGCCCCACGCCCGAGCTCGGCGAGCAGCTCGGGCGCGGTGAGGAGCGTGTCCCAGGTCACGCCCTCGATGCGCTTCATCACCACGCTCGGCAGGCCGTCCTCGACGAGCAGCATGTGCACCGGCACGACGTTGGGGTGCTCGAGCGCGCCGGTGACCCAGGCCTCGCGCATCAGCGCGTTGACCGCGCCGCGCGTCTTCTTCTCCGGGCGCACGCGCTTGACGACGACCTCGCGCCTCAGCGACGGCTGCGTCGCGAGGTTGACGACGCCCATGCCGCCGGTGCCGACGACCGGTCCGAGCGCGAGCAGCTGCGGATCGACGTCTCCACCGCTGACCAGCGAGGGCTGGTCCGAAGCCGACGAGAGCAGAGCGCCCCCGGGCGAGACCTGCCCGCCGGCCGGGGCGAGCTGCGCCATCGGTGACAGCGGAGGCTCCGCCTCGTCGCCGGGCACCTCGAAGGTCGGATCGAGGATCGTGCCGCGCCGACCCGGCACGAGCGCGCCCGCATCGACGCCCAGCCGCGAGAGGCGCTCCTCGAGCTCGACCTTCGCGGCGCGCACTTCGCCACGCGCCTCGTCTCCGCTCGCTCCGGGTCGGGCCTCCTCCATCTCCGGCCGAAGCATGCCGAAAAAATTCCACTTACGCGACCCGAGCGCCGGCGCGATCGGCTTTGTCGCGCTCCGGGCAGACTCGGTTATGATGGCGCCAGTTCGTTAGGAGGTACGCGATGAGCGAGACAACTGCCCAAGCGCCTCACGACCCGGCCCGGGTCGTCGAGTTCTGGCGCGCCGCCGGCCCGGCGCGCTGGTTCTCCAAGGATGACGCCTTCGACCGCGAGTTCCGCGAGACCTTCCTCGCCTCCCACGAGGCCGCCGCCGACGGCCGCCTCGACGACTGGTCGGCGAGCCCCGAGGGCGCGCTCGCGCTCCTCATCCTGCTCGACCAGTTCCCGCGCAACGCCTTCCGCGGCTCGCCGCGCATGTACGCGACCGACCCCATCGCCCGCGAGATCGCCGACACGGCCATCGACGCCAACTACGACACCGAGGTCGCGCCCGAGCTCCGCGCCTTCTTCTACCTGCCGTTCATGCACTCGGAGGACCTCGCCGACCAGGAGCGCTGCGTCGCCCTGTGCGAGGAGATGGGCGACGCCAACACGCTGCGCCACGCCCGCGAGCACCGCGACATCGTGCAGCGCTTCGGCCGCTTTCCGCACCGCAACGCCGTCCTCGGCCGCCAGTCGAGCGACGACGAGATCGCCTTCCTCGACGCCGGCGGCTTCTCCGGCTGATCCGCCCCCGATTCACCCCCCGGCGGCCCACCCGTCCGCTTCGCCTTGACAGCGTCGCCTCGCCGATGATAGCGCCCCGCGCAGCGTCGGCGGCCAATGCCGTCCGGGTCGCTCGGCGGCGCATCCCGCGCGATGCCCGCCACCAGCACCCGGACCCATGAAGCGTTCACGCATCAACCGACACTCTTGAGACCGACAAGGAGCTCGATCGATGGGCAGTGATGGAATGCTTTGGCTTTATGCCGTCCTGGGCGCCGCGGTGCTCGCGCTCGTCTTCGCCGGCGTGCGCAGCTCGATGGTCGCGCGCGCCGACGCGGGCGACGACACGATGAGGGGGATCGCCCAGGCGATCCGCGAGGGCGCGATGGCCTTCCTCGCACGCGAGTACAAGGTCCTGGGGATCGTCGTCGTCGCGGTCGCCATCCTGCTCGGCGTCTCCAACGCCGGCATGGCCGACAGCCACTGGCTCATCGCCGTCGCCTTCATCGTCGGCGCGTTCTGCTCCGGCATGGCCGGCTACGTCGGCATGCGCGTGGCCACCCTCGCGAACGTTCGCACCGCCGCCGCCGCGCGCACGAGCCTCAACGCCGCCCTCGGCGTCGCCTTCTCGGGCGGCTCGGTGATGGGCCTCACCGTCGTCGGCCTCGGCATCCTCGGCCTCACCGGCCTCTTCGTGGTCTTCCAGCTGCTCGGCGTCTTCGAGTCCGCCGCCGCCCACGGCCACACGATGACCGTCACCCTCAACGTGCTCTCGGGCTTCTCGCTCGGCGCCTCGTCGATCGCCCTCTTCGCGCGCGTCGGCGGCGGCATCTACACCAAGGCCGCCGACGTCGGCGCCGACCTCGTCGGCAAGGTCGAGGCCGGCATCCCCGAGGACGACCCGCGCAACCCCGCCACCATCGCCGACAACGTCGGTGACAACGTCGGCGACGTCGCCGGCATGGGCGCCGACCTCTTCGAGTCCTACGTCGGTTCGATCATCGGCGCGATGATCATCGGCCTCGCCATCGCCATCGCCCCCGGCAGCGCCGAAGCCGCCTCCCAGATGATCTTCCTGCCGCTCTACATCGGCGCCATCGGCATCGTCGCCTCGATCATCGGCACCTTCTTCGTGTCGACCAAGGAGGGCGGCGACCCCGGCAAGGCCCTGCACTTCGGCACCATCGTCGCCGCGGTCATCACCGTCGTCGCCTCCTACTTCGTGCTCGACCTCGTGCTGCCCTCGAACTTCGTGCTCGACTTCTCGGTCGGCATCACCCCGGCGCTCATCGACACCTCCGTGACCGCCGTCGACCCGACGCACGCCACCACCGGTGCCGGCCTCGCCGTCTTCTTCGCCACGATCTCCGGCCTCATCGCCGGCACCCTCATCGGTCTCATCACCGAGTACTTCACCTCGACCCACTACAAGCCGGTGCGCTTCATCGCCAAGCAGTCCGAGACCGGCTCGGCGACCAACGTCATCGCCGGCGTCGCCATCGGCATGCTCTCCACTGCCGCCCCGCTCCTCTTCATCATCGTCGCCGTGCTCGTCTCCTTCGAGTTCGCCGGCCTCTACGGCATCGCCATCGCCGCGCTCGGCATGCTCTCGACCACCGGGATCCAGCTCGCCGTCGACGCCTACGGTCCCATCGCCGACAACGCCGGCGGCATCGCCGAGATGGCGCACCTGCCCAAGGAGGTGCGTGGCCGCACCGACAACCTCGACGCCGTCGGCAACACCACCGCCGCCATCGGCAAGGGCTTCGCCATCGGCTCGGCCGCGCTCACCGCGCTGGCCCTGTTCGCCGCCTTCGCCTCGAAGGCCGGCATCAGCTCGATCAACATCATGGATCCGGTGACGCTCTCCGGCCTCTTCATCGGCGCCACGCTGCCCTTCGTCTTCTCGGCGCTGGCGATGCTCGCCGTCGGCCGCGCCGCCGGCTCGATGATCGAGGAGGTGCGCCGTCAGTTCCGCGAGATCAAGGGCCTGCTCCAGGGTGAGGCCAAGGCCGACTACGCGCGCTGCGTCGACATCTCGACCAAGGCGGCCATCCGCGAGATGGTGCTGCCGGGCGTGCTCGCGCTGGCCGCGCCGGTCGCGGTCGGCCTCTGGTCGATCGACGCGCTCGCCGGCCTGCTCGTCGGCGTGACGGTCTCGGGCGTCCTGCTCGCGATCTTCCAGTCCAATGCCGGTGGCGCCTGGGACAACGCCAAGAAGTACATCGAGGGCGGCAACCACGGCGGCAAGGGCTCGCCCGCGCACGCCGCGGCCGTCAACGGCGACACCGTCGGCGATCCGTTCAAGGACACCTCGGGCCCGTCGCTCAACATCCTGCTCAAGCTCATCAGCGTGGTCGCGGTCGTGATCGCGCCGACCCTGGTCTCGTTCCACGCCGAAGAGCCGGCGACCAGCGCGGGCGCGAACAGCCCGGCGCCGATCGTGGCGACCGTCGTCGAGACCGACGAGCCCGCGCGCGACCAGATCCGCCCGGACGGATCGGTCCGCGTCGACCCGGCCGAGTGACGAGCGATGCGCGCGCTGGCCGCCGTCGCCTCCTTTCTGGCGTTTGGCGCGCTGGCGCAGCGCCCTCTGCCGGCTCACGCGACCGAGGTCGCCGAGCCGGTCGAGGCGCGCCTGATGGAGCGCGAGCCGCGGATCGCGCTCGAGACCCTCGGCGGGCTCGGCGGCGCGGCGCTCGGCGGCCTCCTCGGCTTTGGCCTCGCCTACGCGGTGACCGGTGACGAGGGCGACTTCGGCGGCCTCGCCGCCGCCTTCATCGGCGGGATCCCGGGCGCCGCCATCGGCCTGCCGACCGGGATCTACCTCGTCGGCGAGCTGGCGGGCGGCGACGGCAACTACTGGGCGACCTGGGCCGGCGCGCTCGCGGGCGCCGTCCTGCCGTCGGTGCTGACCGTGACCCTGGCGGGCGACGACGACAGCACCATCGCGCTCATCGCGCTCTGGGCGGTCCTGCCGACCGCCGGCGGCGTGATCGGCTACGAGCTCTCCCAGTCCCCACCCGAGACACGCCATTCGGGTGCGCGGCTCTTCGTGATGCCGACCGACGGCGGTGTCTTCGCGGGTCTCGCAGGGAGCCTCTGAGTTCGCGGCTGCAACGCGCGGGGCCGGCGTCGCTGCGCTTGGTCGGTCGTGCGGCGACCTTGAGGTCGCCTCCTCCCTCCCGGCGCTTGCTCCTTGGCCGCGCGCGTTTCGCTCGCGAACTCGATTATTCTACACGCCTTGAGTCGTCCGCGTGCCCGTTCCAGGACGGGCGCTCGAGTGGCGCGGCGCTTGCTTCGGTCTCGGGCATGTTCGACCCGAGCCACGGCGTCTGTCCGTCCTGTCACCGCACCGGCCGCGTGGGGCATGCGTGCACGCACCGCGCGTGTGCGCGCGACGATCGCCGTTTCATCCCGGAGCGCTTCGCTGCTGCCGATTCCCCGGACGATGCGCGCATCGGCCTGGTGATCGCCCGCCACCTCCTCGTCGAGCGCCTGGCGCGCCCCGATGTGGACCTCGCCTATCGCGCGCTGCAGCTCCCCGCCCTGCTCGAGGTCGAGCTCGCGCTGGCGCCGCCCGAGCGCGACGCGGACGTGCACGACAACCTCTTCCGCCAGGCCCTGGCGCTGGGCCGCCTGGGCGCGAGCCCCCACGTCACCCGCCTCGTGTACTTCGGGGCCGAGCCCGAGGGCACCGTGCTCGCGACGGACTCGACCTGCGAGCTCGCCACCCTCGACGAGGTCGTCAGCGCCGATGGCAACGAGGCGATCGACCCGGCGGCCGCGCGCCTCATCCTCGAGCCGCTCGCGGCGGCCAACGCGGCCCTGGGCCGGGCCCAGCTCGTACACGGCGCGATCCGGCCGCGCAGTGTCTTTGTGCACGACGGGGTGGGTGAAAAGCCCCACATCGTGCTGGGCGGCTTCGTGCGCGTTCCACCGGTACACGCGGCGCCGGCGGAGAGCCCGTTCGACGACGTCTTCCGCCCGCCCGAGCAGCTCTTCGAGCACCGCGTCGGCCCGACGACCGACGGCTACGCCATCGCGGCGATCGGCTTTTGCCTCCTCTTCGGGCGTCCGCCCGTTGCCGTCCACCCCCACGAGCGCCTGGTGATGGACAAGCGCGACCGCGACCGGGACGTGATGGAAGGGCTGTCCGAGGCCGTGCCCCCCGAGGTCGTGCACTTCTTCCAGGCGGCGCTCGCCTACGAGCCGTCCGAGCGCTTCGACCATGCGGGCTTGTCGCGCGCGCTCCAACGAGCGCTCGACGCGTACACCGGCGAGGAGTCGGAGCCGCGTCGTGCCGAGCCGGTCGAGCGCGTGCCCCGGCGCGCGACGGTCGATCCCTCGGTCCCGGTGCTCGAGTCCGCGCCCGCCAGCACCGGCCGACCACCGCGCTTCCACCGCGACGCGGCGCCTGCCGACAAGTGGACCTCACGCGCGGTGGCGCTGCCCGACGAGGAGCTCGAGGAGCTGACCGGGGCCGCCGATCGGCCCGAAGAGCACGCCGGCTCGACGCTGCGCCTGAGCACGCGCGAGCTCTCGGATCTCGAAGCCCGCCGCGCGACACCGCGCATGCACAAGAAGCCCTGAGCCTCCCTTCAGCTCGCGGCGCTGGTCACCCCGTGTGCGACCGCCCCGCGCGCGGATGCCGCGGCTCGCGACCGGCGCGCGGCTGCCAGCAGGTCGGCGATCTGCTCGTCGCTGACCGGATCGAAGCTCTCGTAGAACGGGCTCACGGCGTAGGCGTAGTCGTGGGTGATGAGGCAGATCAGCTCGTCGATCGCCGGTCGCACACGCGCGCACGCGAGCAGCGTGCCCACAGGGACGGCGACGACGATCCGGCTCGGGCCCTGCGCGTAGATCGCCTCGACCGCGGCCCGCATCACGCCATCGGACGCGAGCCCTTCGTCGACGAGGATCACCGTCTTCGACGCGAGCTCCACCGGCGCGCTCACGACGCGATCGAGCACCTCGAGCGGCGCGCCGAGCGCCTGCGCGATCTCGAAGGCGACCGGGACGCCGCCGGGCGGCAGCGCGACCACGACCACATCGCCCCGATCGCGATAGCGATCCAGGCGCAGCGCGAGCTCGTGCCCTGCGCTGCTCCGGCTCCTCAGCCCACCGATCCGATTCCGAAAGCGCGAGAGATCCATCGCTGCCTCCCCGACGTCGCGAAGCCACCACCACCCGAGCCGTCCGATCCTTCCGGTCCTTGCGATCCGTTCGGGGCCGTCCGAGCCGTCGATCCGTGAATGCACCGGATATGCCACCAATGCGCCGCAGCGTCACCAACGAGACCACCGTGAACACGCGTGCGCTCCCGCACGCGCCCTGGTGCGCAGGCGCGCACGTGCCACCGCCGAGCCGCCGGTGGCACGTGCCTTGCTTTGGTCGTGATCGCGCAAGGCGCCGCCCGATGCGGCGCGGAGGATGCTTCATGCCTTCGACGAACACGGACCGCCACGCGGCCGACGCCGCGGACCTCTACTTCACCTCCCTCGCCGGCGCGCGCATCCTGCCCGCCGAGGTGCAGCGCGAGCTCGCGATCCGGGTCCAGGAGCGCGGTGACAAGATCGCGCTCGGCCGCCTCGTCGAGTCGAACCTGCGGCTGGCCGCGAGCCTGGCGTGGCGCCATCGGCGCGACGACCTCGACGTGATGGACCTCGTCGCAGAAGCCAACATCGGTCTCCTGCTCGCCGTCGCGCATTTCGACACCTCGCGCCGCATTCCCTTCCCGAGCTACGCGCGCTACTGGATGCGCGCGCGCATCCTGGCGTGGCTGCACGCGCACCGGCAGATCGTGTCCCTCGGCTCGCGCGCGGCGCGCCGCCTGGTGTGGGGGCTCGAGCGGGCGCGGCGCGACCTCGCACGCGACGGGCTGCCGGTCGACGCCGAGCACCTCGCGGCGCGCCTCGACCTGCGCGTCGAGGACGTGCGCGAGCTCCTGCCGCTCCTCGACCAGCGCGCGACCTCGCTCGACCTGCCGGCGAGCGCCGAGTCCAGCGGTACGCTCATCGACCAGCTCGCCGACGAGACCGAGCCCGGGCCCGAGCACCACGCGGCGCGGCACGAGATCGCGCGCCTGCGCGCCGACGTGCTCGACGCCTTTGGCGCGACGCTCGACGTGCGCGACCGCGCGATCTGGGAGCTGCGCCTGCGCACCGAGCGCCCCGAGGCGCTCAACGCGCTCGGCGATCGCTTCGGCATCAGCAAGGAGCGTGTGCGCCAGCTCGAGCTGCGCCTGAAGGAGCGCCTGCGCGACTTCGTCAGCGAGCGCCTCGCGCCCGAGACCCTGGCGATCGTGCTGAACTGAATCGGGCGTCTTCGGGGGCGCGCGTCGCCGGTCGGTTCCGCCCACCGGGTCGGGGCTTGTCGCACGCGTCGGAGCACGCGCCGCAGGACGGCCCCCGCCTCGAACGCGAGCACGCGGTCGCTCGGGCGCTGGCACGGGACATGCTTCGTCTCTGATACGCGTAGCGGGGTCTTTGACAACCAGGCAGAACGAAGGCCAGGAGGGGATCGGATCCCCGCGCCTGACGGCGTGGGCGATGACGGATTTCCGCGGGGCACAAACCCCTGAAGACGACGGTGTGCATGGTGCGCAGCGAACGTCAGGAGGGGCGGAGATCGGTGACGATCGACGATCCGCGGAAGGGAAAACCCCTGAAGGTCGAACCCCATGGACGTCACCGGTTAAAGGCCGGAAGGATCGGATGAGGAGGAAGTCGCTGAAGCCGTGAGAATCGGCACGAGCGGCACCATAGTCGGCCCGTGGCAAGGCCGGCGCGAGTGGACTCACCGGTTGCGAGCGTCGAAGGGGAAAAAAGCCCATGAGAGGGGCTCCGAGAGTGCGCGCTCAAATCGAACGTGCGCGCGGAGCGACCGGAGTGAGGGTCTCTGAAGGCGCGCGTAACCGCACGAGAGCCGACAAACGTCTCGTTCTCTGGAACGGCGCCGCGTATCCGTTCAGGGGGAGGGTTGAGGGTTGATCCGCGAGATGCGAATCGGCCTGCATGAAGACGACGGACATCGAGCGACTGGAACAACAGATCGAGCATCTCATCCGCGAGCACCTCGCGGAGTG
>WYBB01000129.1 GCA_011526585.1 Deltaproteobacteria bacterium | reverse complement strand
GCCTGGTAGACCTTGTCGTGATCCATCACCAGCGCCGAGAGCTTCGTCGCCTCGCCGCAAAGCACGACCAGCACCCCCGAGGCCATCGGATCGAGCGTGCCCCCGTGACCCGCCCCACGCACGCCGAGCGCGCGCTGCGCCGTGCGCATCGCGGCAAAGCTCGTCGGACCCCGCGGCTTGTCCAGCACCACGGCGCCATGCACCCCGCTCACGTCGCTCATACGATCGTATCGCCCTCGTCGGGCGCGGGCCCCGCCTCGGCAGGCGGCGAGCCGCCTTCGTCGTCGGCCGGGCGCTCGGCGGCGATCGTGCGCAGCACCTCCTCGATGCGCCGCCCTTGATCGAGCGCGTCATCGTGCAGGAAGCGCAGCTCGGGCGTGATGCGCGCGCGCACCACCTCGCCGACCTTGGCGCGCAAGAACCGCCCCGCCCGGTCGAACGCCTTGCCGACCGCCTCGACGTCCGCCCCGGCCGCCCCCGGCAGCGCGTGCCAGTAGACCCGCGCCAACGAGAGGTCGCTCGTCACCTCGACGTCGGTGATCACGACCTCGCGCAGGACCGCCTCGCGCGTCTCACGCATCAGGGCCAGCGCCAGCACCTCGCGCACCTGGCTCGAGAGCCGGTCCGTCCGCCTGAAAGGCCGCCGCTTCGCCATCTCAGAGCGCGAGCTCGAGCTTCTGAGCGATCTCGATCAGCTCGTAGCACTCGAGCTCGTCGCCGATCTTGACGTCGTTGTAGTTCTCGAGGTGCGCGCCGCACTCGTGACCGCGGTCGACCTCCATCACCTGCTCCTTGAAGCGGCGCAGCGTGTCGATCTTGGTGTCGACGATCACGCGCCCATCGCGGATGAGGCGCACCTTGCTACCGCGGAGGAGCTTGCCCTGCAGGACCGCGCAGCCGGCGATGGTGCCGACCTTGGGGATCGAGAAGGTCTCGCGCACCGCCGCGCGCCCGACGAACTTCTCCTCGATGTTGGGCTTGAGCATGCCCTCCATCGCGGCCTTCACGTCGTCGACCGCGTTGTAGATCACCGAGTAGAGCTTGATGTCGACCTTGTCCTGCTCGGCGAGGACCTTGGCGTTCTTCTCCGGCCGCACGTTGAAGCCGATGATGATCGCGTTCGACGCCGACGCCAGGTAGACGTCGTGCTCGGAGATCGCGCCCACCGCGTCGTGGATGATGCGCACCTCGAGCTCGGGGTGCTTGAGCTTCGAGAACGCCGTGCGCAGCGCCTCGAGCGAGCCCTGCACGTCCGACTTGATCACCAGGTTGAGCGTCTTGATCTCGCCCGCCTGCATGTGCGCGAAGAGGTCGTCGAGCGAGACCTTCTTGCGCTCCTCGGCGAGGCGCCCCTTGCGCTCCTTGTCCTCGAGGTGGCCGACGATCGCCTTGGCGTCGCGCTCGTCCTTGACGACGAAGAAGCGCGCCGAGGGCGGCGGCACCGAGTCGAGGCCGAGGATCTCCACCGCCGACGAGGGCCCGGCGGTGGTGAGGTTCTTGCCGCGATCGTCGATCATCGCGCGCACGCGCCCCATCGCCTTGCCCGCGACCACGATGTCGCCGCGGTTGATCATGCCTTCCTGCACCAGCACCGTCGCCACCGGGCCGCGCCCCTTGGAGAGCTCGGCCTCGATCACCACGCCCTTGGCCGGCCGGTTGGCGACCGCCTTGAGCTCGAGCACGTCGGCCTGCAGCGCCACCGCCTCGAGCAGTTGGTCGATGCCTTCGCCGGTCTTGGCCGACACGTTGATGAACTGCGCGTCGCCGCCCCATTCCTCCGAGACGACGCCGAACTCGGTCAGCTGCTGGCGCACCTTGTCCGGCCGCGCCTCGGGCTTGTCGACCTTGTTGACCGCCACCACGATCGGCACGCCCGCCGCCTTGGCGTGGTTGATCGCCTCGGCCGTCTGCGGCATCACGCCGTCGTCGGCGGCGACCACCAGGATGACCACGTCGGTCACCTGCGCGCCGCGCGCACGCATCGCCGTGAAGGCGGCGTGGCCGGGCGTGTCGAGGAAGACGACGTGGCGCTGCTGGTCGTTGACCATGACCGGCACCCGATAGGCGCCGATGTGCTGCGTGATGCCGCCGGCCTCGCCCGCCGCGACGCGCGTCTTCCGGATGTGGTCGAGGAGCGAGGTCTTGCCGTGGTCGACGTGCCCCATCACCGTGACGACCGGGTCGCGCGCCACCGCCTCGGCGTGGGCCTCCTCGGTCTTGGGGATGTAGTTCTCGATGTCGAAGGCGACGTTCTCGACGGTGAAGTTGAACTCCGGCTCCTGCGCGAGCAGCTGCACCGTGTCCATGTCGAGCACGTTGTTGACGGTGACCATCTCGCCGAGCAGCATCAGCTTCTTGATGATCTCGGAGGCCTTGACCGAGAGCTGCGCCGCCAGCTCGCCGACGGTCACGGTGTCCTCGATCTTGATGACGCGCCTGGCCGCGCGCGGCACCTGCATCTCGCTCATGTCGCGCTGGCCCGGCTTGCGCTTGGCCTTCATGCGCATCACGCGATCGTCGAAGCTCTTGTCCTTGTGCTTCTCCCACGCGACGCGCCCGCGCGCCGGCTCGGCCGTCGCGGGTCGCGCGTCCTTGCCGCGGCGTGCGTCCGCGCCCGCCGCCGGCCCCGGAGCCGCCGCCGTCGCCGCGCCGCCCGCGTCGGGGCGCACCCCGGCGCGGCTCGGCGGCGCGCCTCGCCCGAAGCCACCG
>WYBB01000128.1 GCA_011526585.1 Deltaproteobacteria bacterium | reverse complement strand
TCCTCGTTGTCGACCAGCTCCTCGCGCGCGTCGACATAGAGCACCTCGATGCCGTGCACCGGCATGGTCGCGTCCTTCCTGAGCTCGTCGGGCCACAGCACCTCGGCCATCGCCAGCGGCACCTTCAGCGTCTCCTCCCCGCGCCCGAGCTCGAGCGTGCCGCCCCCCTGCCCCGCGATGTAGAGGCGCTGCTGGAAGAAGTCCCAGCCCGAGCACTCGATCCCCTCGAAGCGCAGCAGCCGATCGCCTGGCCGGATCCCCGCCTTGTCGGCGGGCGACCCCGGCACCACCCGGTGCACCAGGCACTCGGCGGTGTAGATCCCGCGCGCGCCGTCCGCGCTCGCCTCGACGTCGCCCGCCACGGCCGGCAGCTCGACCAGGCGCGCCGCGGCGACGCCCATCGCCACCCCGCCCGCCGACGCCTCGTCGTAGCCGATCACCTGGACCTTGACCGCCCGCGCGCGCGCCCGATAGAGCGCGTCGATCGCGCCCGGCAGATGCTGCACCGACACCCCGTCGACCGCGATGACCAGGTCCCAGTTGCGCAGCCCCGCCCGCTCGGCGACCGAGCCCGGCGCGACCGCGATGAGCGGCCTGACGTTGTCCTGCTTGACCCCGATGCGCCCGACCGGCGTCGTGCCGAGCGACGGCACGCCCGGCACCTTCTCCTTCATGAAGACGATCGGCGCGATCGTCTTCGTCGTGCGCTCGCCGTGCCGCTCCCAGGTCAGCTCGAACGGCACCCCCGCGTAGCGCGTCTCGCCCGTCGCCGGGTCCTCCTCCTCGCGCACCTTCGGCTCGACCCCCTCGACGACCTGCCAGAAGTAGCGCACCTCCTCACCGTCGATCGCCACGATGCGATCACCCGGCCTGAGCCCCACCTCGGCCGCCGGCCCCGACACGTCGATCGACCCCATCAGGCTCGACGGCAGCTTCGACTCACCGAGCCCGGTCGCGAAGTAGATCACCAGCGCCAGCAGGATGTTGAACGCCGGCCCGGCGATCATGATGAGGAAGCGTCGCCACACCGGGCGCGCGTTGAACGAGACCTGGTCGATCTCGGGCGGCACCACCTCGTGCGGATCGGTGCCGAGCATGCGCACGAACCCGCCGAAGGGCAGCGCGCCGATCGTGAACTCGGTGCGCGGCAGCTCAACCTCGCCGGCGAAGCGCTTCTTTCCCTTGATCTTCATGATCTTGGGGCCAACGCCGATCGCGAACTCGACGACGTGCACGCCCATCAGGCGCGCCAGGAGGTAGTGCCCGTACTCGTGCACGAGGATCAGCACACCGATCATCAAGATGAAGAAAAGGACCTGCTCCACGCGCGGACCATACCCTACGCGCGTGCACACGTCAGCGACGATGACACGCGACCTCGGTGAGACCCGCGCCGCCAAGCCGACGACAGCAATGGATCGCACCCGTTGTCACGCCGCCTGCCCCTCCGCGTCGCGCGCGCGCTCGAGCCCATCGAGGATGAGCTCGAGCCCGAACTCGAACTCGTTCGCGAACGCGTAACCCGGCTTGAGCGCGTGCTCGACGATGAGCTCGCCGAGATAGGGGAGGTCGTGACCGGCGCTCTGCATCTGCGCCTGCAGGTCCACGGCGACGTCACCGAGCTCGGCCGCGCCCTCGAAGGACATCTTCTGCTCCTGCAAGGCGAACCCGTAGATGAAGCTGTCGAGCACGGCGAAGGCGTGCGCCGCCATGACGATGGAGAAGCCCGCGCGCCGGAGGCAGCCGATCACGGCGTCGTAGTAGCGCAGCGACGCCAGCCCCGGCTGGGTGCGTGACTCCATCAGCGCCATCGCCCAGGGGTGCCGGATGAAGACCTCCCGCGCCGAGCGTGCGCGGCGGCGCATCGCCTCTTTCCAGTCCTGCCCGGGCACCGGCAGATCGATCTCCGCCACCACGAGGTCGAGCACGCCATCGAGGATCGCGTCCTTGTTCGGCAGGTGCTTGTAGAGGGACATCGCCTCGACCCCCAACACCTGGCCGAGCTTGCGCATCGAAAGCGCCTCAACGCCGCCTTCGTCGGCCAGGGCGAGCGCCGCGCGCAGGACGCGCTCGGGGCTCAGGCGCTCGCGCGCGACCGACACCTCCTTCTTCTTCGCCATGCTCGCCCTCCTGCGCAGGGAACCCCCAATCGGATCCCCCTTTTTTTCGATTTCCAGCTTGACAGGCTTACGCCGTAAGCGCAATGTGGCTTACATTGTAAGCCTGTCGCAACCCACCGCGGGGAGCGGCCCGACGAGAGCACACCCCACCGACAAGGAGCATGAGATGCCCGCCATCGCCCTCAGCCAGCCCCAGCGCCCGACCGCGATCACCCAGGCCAGGGACTCCGCCCAGCTCATGAAGGCCGTCGTGCGCGACACCTACGGCGGGCCCGAGGTGCTCGCTCTGCGCGAGGTCGAGCGCCCGGCGATCAAGGCCGACCAGGTGCTGGTCCAGGTCGTCGCCGCCGCCGTCTGCGCCGACGACTGGCACCTCATGCGCGGCCTGCCCTACGCCGCCCGCCTCGAGTCCGGCCTCTTCCGCCCCAAGCGCAAGACGCTCGGCCTCGACCTCGCCGGTCGCGTCGTCGCCGTCGGCGCCAAGGTCACCCGCTTTTCCCCGGGGGACGAGGTCTTCGGCTGGAGCACCGGCGCCTACGCCGAGTTCGCCGCCGTCCCCGAGCGTGCGCTGATGCCCAAGCCCGCCAACCTCACCCTCGAAGAAGCCGCGGCCGTGCCGATCTCGGCCTTCACCGCGCTGCAGGCGCTGCGCGATCGCGGCGAGGTCCGCCCCGGCCAGCGCGTGCTCATCAACGGCGCCTCGGGCGGCGTCGGCGCGTTCGCCGTGCAGATCGCCAAGGCGCTCGGCGCCGAGGTCACCGGCGTGGCCAGCACCCGCAACCTCGACCTCGTGCGCTCGCTCGGCGCCGATCACGTCATCGACTACACGCGCGAGGACTTCACCCGCGGCGCGGTCCGCTACGACGTGATCATCGACCTCGCCCAGAGCCACTCGCTGGCCGACTGCCGCCGCGCGCTCACCCCGCGCGGCACGCTGGTCCTCGTCGGCTCCGCCAACACCCGCGAGCTCGAGGGGCGCCAGCGCTGGTTCAAGGGCACGGATCGCTGGCTCAAGGCCATCTTCCTCTCGCTCTTCACGCGCCAGCGGCTGCGCCCGCTCGTGCACCAGGACCGCCTCGAGGACCTCGCCTATCTCAAGGATCTCATCGAGCGCGGCCAGCTCCGCCCGATCATCGAGCGCACCTACCCGCTCGCCGAGGTCGCCGACGCGATCCGCCGTACCGAGACCAGCGGCGTGCGCGGCAAGATGGTCATCACGATCTGAACAGGGACGCATCGAATCCTCCCCGCGCCCGCGCGCACCCTGTCACGCGCACACAGCCGGCTTGACATCGCCGCCTCGAGAAACGAGGTTGCCGCGGTGATCGAGCCCCCGCCGAGCGCGCGCTGTCCCATCTGCGAGGCCGTGCTGACCGCCGAGTCGCACCCCTTTCGCCCGTTCTGCTCCAAGCGCTGCAAGCTCCTCGATCTCTCGCACTGGCTCTCCGAGGACTACCGTGTCCCCGGGGAGCCGCTCGGCGACGGCGGCGCACCCGCGCGTGACGACGCGGAGGAGGACGCATGAAGCTCACCCCGCTCACGGCGCTCGCGCTCGCCGCCTGCTCGTCGGCGCCGACCACCCCGGTCGTCGATCCGCTGCCGCCGCCCGAGCCGCCGATCGTCGCCAGCGGCGGCGCGTTCCGCCCCGCGCTCACGCACCTCACCCTCGCCAACGGCCTCGACGTCTACCTCCTGCCCGACGCCGGCGCGCCGCTCGTGTGCGTGCAGGTCTGGGTCGGGGTCGGCTCGGTCGACGAGCACGAAGGCCCGCGCGGACCCGGCAGCGGGATCACCGGGCTCTCGCACTTCTTCGAGCACCTGATGTTCCAGGGCACCGCGCGCTACCCGAGCTACGACCTCGCGCTCGCCCCGCTCGGCGCCAAGAACAACGCCTTCACCTACCAGGACGCCACCGTCTACTGGGCCTATACGCCCAAGGAGCACCTCGGACTCATCCTCGACATCGAGGCCGATCGCTTCGCCCACATGAAGGTGGACTTCGTGCACCTCGAGCCCGAGCGCGAGGTCGTCAAGTCCGAGCGTCGCCAGAACGTCGACGCCGATCCGGGCGAGCTCGCCGAGGAGCGCGTCATCAAGCGCACCTTCGATCGTTTCCCCTATCGCTGGGGTCCGATCGGCTGGATGGAGGACCTCGACGCCATCCCGCTCGAGACCGCCCAGCGCTACCACGCCGAGCACTACACCACGACCGGCGCCTACCTCGTCATCGCCGGCGACTTCGACCCCGCCGACGCCGAGCGCCTCGTCGCCGAGACCTGGGGCAAGCTCGAGCGCCCCGCCACCGCGCCGAACGACCACGTCCGGAAGGAGCCCCTCCCGCTCAGCGAGACCTGGGTCGGCCCGCGCCACGATCACATCCTGCGCCCGGTCTCGCAGCCGATCGTCTTCTGGAGCTATCGCGCCCCGGCCCCCAGCGGCCCGACGCTGCGCGACTACGTCGCCCTCGAGCTCATCGACCACGCGCTCACCGCCGGCAAGGCCGGCCGCCTCGGCAAGAAGCTCGTCTTCACCGAGACCCCAAGGGTCTCCAACCTCTGGGCGCGCCTCACCCCGCTGCGCCACCCCTTCGCCTACGTGTGGCGCGCCGATCTCCTGCCCGGCGTCACCACCGCCGAGGTCGAGCGCGTGCTCGACGAAGAGCTCGCCGCCATCCGCGCGCACGGCCTCGACGCCGACGAGCTCGCGCAAGCGGTCGCCAGCCTGCGCGCCGACGCGATCCGCACGAACCTCTCCAACTCCGACAAGGCCGAGACGATCGGCTTTTCCATCGCCTCGACCGGCTCACCGTTTTCCATGTACGAGCGCCTCGAGGCCTACCCGACGATCACCCAGGACGAGATCAAGGCCGCCGTCGCCACCTGGCTCCTGCCCGAGCGGCGCGCCCGCGTCGTCGTCGTCTCGCCCGATCGGCTCAGCGCGCTGGCCGAGGCGCTCGGCGCCTCCGATCTCGCCGCGGGCCCGCTCGAGCCGCTGCTCGCCAAGGCGGGCCAGCTCTTCTCCTCGGCCCTCGATCTCCGCGATCAGCGCGCCGAGCTCGAGCGCGAGGCGCGCGCCATCGCGCTTCTGAAGCAGCGCGCCGACC
>WYBB01000127.1 GCA_011526585.1 Deltaproteobacteria bacterium | reverse complement strand
CTCTCGACGGTGACGTCCACGGCGTCGACGAGGGTCGAGGCGTCGGGCAGCGGGGCGCCCTGGAAGAAGTCGGAGAAGAGGAGCTTGGACTCGTACTCGACGAGGTTGGGGTAGGCCTTCTTGAGCTTGTTGCGGTCCTTCTGGAGGCGCTTGAGCGCGTCGAGGCTCTCGACCGTGCCCTTCTCGCAGGAGAACCCAGAGATGTAGCGCGAGGTCTTGCCGTCGGGCGTGGCGGTGTCGATGAAGGTGCGGCTGCAGTTGTTGGGGCAGAAGGTGCAGCGCGTCTCCTCGTCGTTCTTGGTCGTGTACGAGAGCGCGATCGCCTGGTCGATGCCGATGAAGGTCGAGTGGCCGCGGCGCTGCACGACGCGCAGCGTCTCCATGGCGGCGCCGATCGCGCCGGCTTCGCCGGTGTGCGGGTGTACGAAGACCTCGGCGTCGGGCACGCGCGCCTTGATGTAGTCGACCTGGGCCTTGAGGGCCGCCAGGTTCTTCTGGGTGCCGCCCTGGAGCACGTAGCGCCTGCCGAGGGCGGCCATGCGCGGGATCTGCACGACGTACTGCCAGACGTTCTTGGGCAGGACCATGGCGAGGCCGGCGAGGAGCTCCTCCTTGGCGTAGCCCTCCTTTTGGAAGTTGACGCGATCCGAGTCGAGGAAGACCGCGCAACCATAGGAGAATTTCGGCGAGAGCGAGGCGGCGAAGGCGTGCTCGGCGTAGTCGACGACCGGCACGCCGAACTGGTCGGCCATCGCCTGGAGCAGCATGCCGTTGCCGGCGGAGCACTGGTTGGAGAGGCGGAAGTTCCGGACGTCGCCGTGCTGGAGGAAGAGCACCTTGATGTCCTGGCCGCCGATGTCGCAGATGATGTCGATCTCGGGGCCGAAGAAGTGCACGGCCGACATCATGTGCGCGACGGTCTCGACGATGTTGACGTCGGCGCGCAAGGACTCCTGCAGCACGTCGGCGGCGTAGCCGGTGGCGCCGAAGCCGAGCACCTCGAGGTGGGCGCCCTGGGCGGTGACGCGCTCGCGCAGGGCGGCGAGCATCTCCTTGGTGTCCTGGATCGGGTTGCCCTTGGAGAGGATGTACTCCTTTAAAAGGATGCGGCCGGACTCGTCGACGAGCACCGCCTTGGACGAGGTGGAGCCGCCGTCGAGGCCGATGACGGCGCGCACGGTCTCGCCGGGCGCGAAGGTGGCTTCGACGAAGGTGGGGATCCGGTACTGCTCGCGGAACTCGTCGAGCTCGTCGCGCGAGGCGACGAGGCCGGGGCCGGCGGTCGCGGCGAGGTGGGCCTTGCGGCCGTGCTCGATGAAGCGGGTGAGCGCGTCCGGGCCGGCGAAGCGGCCGACGTGCGCAGGCTCGTGCAGGCCGTGCAGCACGGCGCCATAGGCGGCGTAGTACTGGGCGTTGTCCGGCACGAAGACGAGGTCTTCGATCGGGGCGGCGGGGTCGAAGGCGTGGCCGCGCGCCTGCCAGGTCTCGGGGATGCGCAGGCGCCAGCAGTCCTGCAGGAACGGCAGGAAGGTGTTGGGGCCGCCGAGCAGGATCACTTTGTCTTTCAGTGTATTGCCGCGCGTCAGCACGCTGAGGTTCTGCATGACGATAGCGTCGGCGAGCGAGTTGAGGATCTCGGTGGCGGGGATCCCCGACTTCACCAGGTTGACGATGTCGGTCTCGGCGAAGACGCCGCACTTGGCGGCGACGTGGTGAAGGCGCGTCGGGTCGAAGCGCAGGGAGCGCACCTCGGCTTCGGGCAGGCCGACCTTGATCATGCATTTGTCGATCGTGGCGCCGGTGCCCGAGGCGCACTTGTCGTTCATCGAGGTGACGACCTGCTTGTCGCCGGTCTCCTCGTTGACGCGGAACATGATGATCTTGGCGTCCTGGCCGCCGAGCTCGACGACCGAGCGCACGTCGGGGTGCAGGTGCTCGACCGCCATGGCGACGGCGTTGACCTCCTGCACGAACTTCGCGCCGAGCGGCTCGACGAGCGGGCCGGCGCCGGAGCCGGTGACGAAGAGGCGCATCGTGGTGGGTGCGATGGCGGGGAAGGCGGCCTGGATGCGATCGAGGAAGTCGAGCACCGTCTCGGGCTGGCGCGTGTTGTGGCGCTTGTAGTCCGACCAGAGGATCGCCTTGGTGTGCGGGTCGACGGCGGTCGCCTTGACGGTGGTCGAGCCGACGTCGAGGCCGATGACGAGCTCGGTCGGCGTGTGGGGCGGCGCAGCGGTGGCGGTCATGCACAATTGAATAGACTGGCCGTCCAGTCCAGTCAACGCGCGCCAGATCCGAATCGAATGCGAACGGTGGTGCCCGGTGGCGATCGGCTCGAGGCGGGTCGGTCACCCCGTTGGCCAACCGCTCCGGTCCGCCCCGGGTCGGGCGCGCCTCCTCCCGGTCGCGCGAGCAGCAGCGCGAAGTGTTGCCTCAGCGCGAGCTCCAGGTCGTCGGCGCATCCCGACCCGGAGCGTCCCGTCGCTCGACCCGGCGACGGACGGCTCAGCGACGGACGGCGGCGGCGATGGCGCGCGGATCGCGGAGGAGGCCGGCGAGGGCGAACTCGAGCACCTCGCGGGCGAGGCGCTGGCGGTCGCGGGCGGTGCGCCGCTTGCGGGTCGAGCCGCGCGCGGCTTCGATGAGCACGCCGAGCAGGAAGCGGGCGCGCAGCGCGGTGTCGCCCGGGCGCACGAGGCCGAGGCGCTGGCCGTGGTCGAGGGCGCGCTGGATGAGGGCGGCGACGCCGGAGAAGAATCGATCGAGGTGCTGGCGCAGCTCGTCGGGGATCGAGACCTCGGCGAAGAGGAGACGCGAGAGGTCGCGCTCGTCGTCGACCAGGGCGAGCGCGCGCTCGATGTTGGCGAGGAGCTCGTCGCGCGCGGCCTCGGGCGAGCGCGTGGTCACCGGGCCGACGCTGGCGGAGAGGCGCTGGAGGAAGTCCTCGAGCAGGGCGGCGAAGGCCGCCTCTTTGGAGTCGAAGTGCAGGTAGAAGGTGCCGCGCGCGACGTCGGCGGCTTCGAGCAGGTCGGGTAGCGCGGTCTGGTGGAAGCCCTGGCGGGCGAAGAGCTCGCGCGCCGCCTTCAGGATGCGGGCGCGCGTCGCCTCGCGTGAGGCCCTGGCGCGGCGGGCGCGGCCGTCGAGCTCGCGCGCGCTCATGGTGTGGCCGGTCCCAGGCGCGCGAGCACCGGCGCGTGGTCGGAGCCGCCGACCTCGTGCGCGATGGTGCAGGTCGCGAGCGCGGGCACGAGCGCGCGCGAGACGAGCACGTAGTCGAGGCGCCACCCGATGTTGCGCTCGCGGTGCTGGCGCCAGTAGGGCCACCACGTGTAGAGGCGGTGGTCGTCGGGGTGGAGCGCGCGCTGGGCGTCGACG
>WYBB01000126.1 GCA_011526585.1 Deltaproteobacteria bacterium | reverse complement strand
TCGCCGGCCAGGTCCGGTCCGGGCACCGGCACGCACTCGCAGCCGTCGTCGCTGCGCCCGTTGACGTCGACCGCGTCACCGGTGCAGCGGTAGGCGCAGACCGGCACCGCCCCGCCGGCGTCGCAGATCGGTACGGCGTTGGGTCGCGTCAGCGCCAGACACGAGATGTCGCAGGCGCCGCAATGCTCGAGCGCGGTGTACTTGTCGCCGGTCTTGTGCGGTCCGTCGATGACCCCGTCGCAGTCGTTGTCGATCCCGTCGCAGGCGTCGTCCGGCAGGTCGCACGCGCCCCAGCCTTGCGGCGTGCACTGCTCGAAGCCCTTGCAGATCACCACCGGCTCGTCGGGATCGTCGGGCGTGAGCGTGATCGAGCACGCGCGCGCGAGGTCGGTGTTGCTGCCGTCGCAGGTGCAGCTGCCCGACGCGGGCACACACTGATCGTTGGCCGCGCCGGTGTCGGCGCACACGAAGCCCTCGCTGCAGTCGTCGTCGCCATCGCAACCGCGCGTGCAGAAGGCGCCGTCGTCGAGCGTGGTGCAGGCGGCGCCGTTGCCGACACACTCGGCGTCGACCTGGCAGGGCTGGCAGATGGTGCCGACGTCGGGCGCGCACACGAACGGGTTCAGGAGCGTGTAGCCCGGTTCGCAGGTCAGGACGCGACAACGCGCCAGACCGGCTTCGACGAAGCACTCGGTCTCGGCGGCGTTGGCGAGCAGCGCGTCGCACGAGGTCGTGCAGCTGCCGCAGCCGTCCGCCGAGGCATAGATCCCGTCCTCCTGGAAGCCCTCGTCGACGGCGCCGTCGCAGTCGTTGTCGATGTAGTCGCACGTCTCGTCGCTGGCTTGCCGCGCGTTGCAGCCGACCCAGCCGACCTCGGGGTCGCAGGTCTCGATGCCGATGCAGGTGCCGATCGCGTTTTCGCTGGTGCACACGCGCGTGACGCCGGCATACGGCGGCGAGCAGTCGCAGGCGCCCGAGCGCGGCTGACAGAACCCGCCCTCGCGCTGACCGCTCGCGTCCGGGTTGCAGGCGTAGCCGTCGGGGCAGTCGTCGTCGCCATCGCAGGGCGACGCGCACTGGCTCGAGCCGTCGATGTCCAGGCACGCGCCGCCGTTGCACTGGAAGTCCTCGAGGCACGGTACGCACACCTTCTGCACGCGCGGCAGGCACAGGAACGTGACGTCGCCCTTGGCGTTCTGCACCGACTTGCAGTCGTACGCGGTGGGGCACTCCTCGAGGCATTCCTTGGTGCAGACGTAGCCGAGCGGGCTCTCGACGCACCAGCCGCTCTCGCAGTCGGTGTTGCCGGCGCAGGGCTGGCCGAAATCGCCGCCGGGGTCGATCACCTCCGGCGCGCTCGTCTCCGGGGGCGCGGTGTCGAAGTCGACGGTCTCGAGGGCGACGTCGGGCGGCGCGCCGTCGGGTGGCGCGTCGGTGGCGTCGTCGAGCGGCGCGGTGTCGCCCGCACCGACGGACGGATCGTCGCCGCAGGCGACGAAGGCACAGGCGATCGACAAGAGCGAGGCGGCGCGGAGCTGAGCACGCATTGGAGTCCCCCCGGTACAGGGCGCGGAGGATAGCGCAGAGATCGAACGAGATCGACGCGGCACGCCGATTTTTCGGTGTGGCATTTGGCGACGGCGATCCACGGCCCTCGGGTGACCATCGTGCCGGTTTGGGCATAGAGTCAGGTCCGGGAGGCGGCAGGAGTGACGGTCCATGTGCAGACGCCAGGCGCGAGCGCGCTGCTCGAGCGCTTCACGGAGGTGCGGCGCCGCACGGAGCGGCTGGCCGCGCCGCTGACGGCCGAGGACCAGCTCCTGCAGTCGATGCCGGAGGCGAGCCCGACCAAGTGGCACCGCGCGCACACGACCTGGTTCTTCGAGACCTTCGTGCTCGCTGCGCTGGGTGAGGCGCCGGGCGATGCACGGCGGGCCTTCCTCTGGAACTCGTATTACGAGGCGATCGGCGCGCGCCATCCGCGGCCGCGGCGCGGGCTCCTGTCGCGACCGGGCGCCGAGGAGGTCGGCGCCTATCGGCGCGAGATCGACGAGCGCGTCACGGCCGCGCTGACGCAGGCGGACGACGCGCGGCGCGCAGCGGTCGCGCCGCTGATCGAGCTCGGCCTCGCGCACGAGGAGCAACATCAGGAGCTGATCCTGACCGACATCCTGCACGCCTTCTCGCTGAGCCCGCTCGCTCCCACCTATCGAGAGCACGGTGACGCAGGCGCCGACGCGCGCGCTCGGCCCGGCGCGGCGAGCGGGCCGGCGTTCGCCGCGTTCGACGGCGGCCTGGTGACGATCGGGCGAGACCCCGAGGCGAGCGGCTTCACATTCGACAACGAGGGCCCGCGGCACAAGGTGTGGCTCGAACCGTTCGAGCTCGCCACGCGCCCCGTCACGGTCGGTGAGGTCCGGGCCTTCATCGCCGAGGGCGGCTATCGCACGCCGGCCCTGTGGCTCTCGGCCGGCTGGGACCTCGTGTGCGCCGACGGGCTCGACGCGCCGCTCTACACCGAGCTCGCCGACGGCGCGCTCCGCACCTTCACGCTGCACGGATGGCGCTCGCCGGCCGACGACGAGCCGGCCTCGCACCTGAGCTACTACGAGGCGGACGCGATCGCGCGCTTCCTCGGCGGGCGCCTGCCGAGCGAAGCGGAGTGGGAGCTCGCGGCGGCCACCGACGACCCTCACGACGGCCACCTCCTCGACGCGAGCTCACCGCTCCATCCGCGCGCCGACCACGCCGCCGGCATGCGCCAGCTCTTCGGCGACGTCTGGGAGTGGACGCGCTCGGCCTACGCGCCCTACCCGAGCTTTGCGCCAGGACCGGGTGCCATCGGCGAGTACAACGGCAAGTTCATGGTCGGCCAGCAGGTCCTGCGCGGCGGCTCCTGCCTCACCCCGCGCGGTCACATGCGCGCGAGCTATCGCAACTTCTGGCCCCCGCAGACGCGCTTCCAGATGAGCGGGCTCAGGCTCGCGCGGGATCGACGATGACGAGACCGACGACGCCAGCGCACGACGAGCGCGCCGCCCCCGCGCGGGTCGATCCGGCGGTCGCGCGCGCGGTCCTTCACGGGCTCGGCGCCTCGCCCAAGCGCCTGCCGCCCTGGCTCCTCTACGACGCCGAGGGCTCGCGCCTCTACGAGCGCATCACCGAGCTCGCGGAGTACTACCCGACCCGCTCCGAGCAGGCGATCTTCGAGCGCCACGCGCGCGCGATCGTCGCGCACGCGCTCGCCGGGACCGCGGGCCCTGCGCTCGTCGTCGAGCTCGGCGCAGGCACGGCGAAGAAGACCGTGGTCCTGCTCGAGGCCCTCGACGCGCTGGCGCCCGGCAGCACCTACGTGCCGGTCGACGTCAGCGCGTCCGCCCTGGTGGAGGCCGCCGCGCGCGTCGACGCCTGCGCGGCGGGCGTGCTCGTCGAGCCGCTGGTCGCGACGCACGAGCGCGCGCTCGACGCGCTGGCTGGCCGGCCGGGTCCGAAGGTCGCGCTCTTCATCGGCAGCTCGATCGGCAACTACCCCGACGACGAGGCGGCGGCCCTGCTCGCGCGGATCGCCACCTGCCTCGGCCCGGGCGGTGCGCTCGTGCTCGGCACCGATCTGAAGAAGTCACCCGCCGTGCTGGTGCCGGCCTACGACGACGGCGAGGGCGTGACCGCGGCCTTCAACCTCAACCTGCTCACCCGCATCAACCGCGAGCTCGGCGCCGACTTCGCCGTGGCGAATTTTCGCCACGTCGCGCTCTGGAACGAGGCGGCCTCCCAGATCGAGATGCACCTCGAGAGCACGCTCGCACAGCGCGTCGTCGTGCGTGCGCTCGACCGCAGCTTCACGTTCGCGGCCGGCGAGCGCATGCACACCGAGTCCAGCATCAAGTACGACTGCGCGCGCGTCGACCGCCTGCTCGCGCGAGCACATTTCGTGCGCGAACGGACCTTCGAGGACGAGCGCGGTTGGTTCGCGCTGCACGTCGCCCGCGCCCGCTGACCACGAGCGGGCCGAAGGCCGTGGCGGGCGGGCGGACCTGCTCTCAGCGCGCGCGATCCCCCGGCTGCGAGACCGCCTGCCAGGCCAGGCGGGGCAGCTCGGAGCGCATCCACCCGGGATCCAGCGGCGCCCCGGCGAGGTATCGGCGGCACGCCTCGTGCGACGGTCCGACGAGCACAACGTCGAAGAGGATCGGCGGCCAGGCCGGCAACGCGCCGGCGGCGATGTGCGGCACGAAACGCAGCGCGATCGGTTGGAGTAGCTCGGCCTTGCGCGCCTGCACGGTCTCGGCGGCGGCCGGCGAGAGCTCGAGTGTCAGGGCCTGGTACATGAAGCGCGCCTCGTCGGGGTGCTCGAGGACCCAATCGAGGTGCGAGGACACGAGGGTCTTGACCAGCGCTTCGGCGTTGTCGGTCTTGGCGACCGCGGCGGCGATGCTCCCGAAGAGGCGTTCGCAAGTGCGGATGAGGAGCGCGAGCGTCAACGCGCGCAGGTCTGCGAACTGGTGATACATCGACGACGGGCTGGCGCCGGCCTCTCGACGGATCGCCTCGATCCCGGTGCCGATGAGGCCCGAGCGTTCGAGCCCGAGGGCCGTGTCGCGATCCTGGCCGGCACACGCATCGAGTGGGTGCTCGCCGACCTGGCCGTGAATTGTGCGGGCGGCGCGACGACCACGATCTACCCGTCGACCACCGCCGAGGACTGCGCCTACATCCTCCGGGACTCCGCCACGCGCATCGTCTTTGCCGAGGACGCCGCGCAGGGGGCGTGATGCCTCGAAGATCCTGGCAACGGCTGAGGAAAGCAGGAAGTGAGGAAACGAGGAAGGGCTCGACGCGGTAGGCGTGCGAGCAGGAGGATCTCGAGCGTGGCGCTTCTCTCCTGCCTTCC
>WYBB01000125.1 GCA_011526585.1 Deltaproteobacteria bacterium | reverse complement strand
GGTGGGGCGGGCTTCCGCACGGCGATCAAGTGGGAGTCGGTGCGCAACGCCAACGCGGCCGAGCGCTACGTGCTGTGCAACGCCGACGAGGGCGAGCCGGGCACGTTCAAGGATCGCGTGCTGCTCACCGAGTACGCCGACATGGTCTTCGAGGGCATGACGATTTGCGCGCACGTGATCGGGGCGCGCCGCGGGGTGCTGTACCTGCGGCAGGAGTACCACTACCTCGGCGCGCACCTGGAGGCGGTGCTGGCGCGGCGGCGGGCGCAGGGGCTCCTGGGGCGGGAGATCCTGGGCACGGCGCTCGAGTTCGAGATCGCGATCCACTACGGCGCGGGCGCGTACATCGCCGGCATGGAGACGGCGATGATCAAGAGCATCGAGGGACGGCGCGCGATCCCGCGGCGGCGCTGGCCGCTGCCGGTGCATCAGGGGTACATGCGCCAGCCGACGGTGGTGAACAACGTCGAGACCTTCGCGGCGGCGACGGCGATCTGCGCGCGCGGGGCGGCGTGGTTCACGCACGCGGGCACGGCGCAGTCGACGGGCACCAAGCTCCTGTCGGTGAGCGGGGACGTCGAGCGGCCGGGGCTCTACGAGTACCCGTGGGGCGTGAGCGTGCGCGAGGTGCTGCGCGACGCGGGTGGGCTCGGGGCGCAGGCGGTGCAGGTCGGGGGGCCGAGCGGCACGCTGCTTACGGCGGCCGAGATCGATCGCGCGATCGCGTTCGAGTCGGGGCTGGGCAACGTCGGCACCATCATGGTCTTCGGGCCCGAGCGGGACGTCTTCGAGGTGGTGAAGAGCTTCGCGGCCTTCTTCCAGCACGAGAGCTGCGGGCTCTGCACGCCGTGCCGCATCGGGACGACGATGCTCGCGGACTACGTGGCGAAGTTCGAGCGCGGGCACGGGTCGCCGCTGGACCTCGAGGAGATGCGGCGGATCGGCACGCTGATGGACGTGATGTCGCACTGCGGGCTCGGGCAGAGCGCGGACAATCACGTGCTCGAGAGCATCGTGAAGTTCCCGGAGATCTGGCGGCGACGCATGCAGACGCGCGAGCTGGTGCCGGCCTTCGACCTCGACGGGGCGCTGGCCGAGGCGCGCGAGCTGACCGGGCGGAGCGACGCGGCGGCGCATCTATCGACGGAGGAGGGCTGAGAGTGCCGACCTTCTATCTCGACGGCGAGGCGATCCCGTACCGCGAGGGGCAGACGGTGCTCGAGGCTGCGATGCTGGCCGGCAAGCACATCCCGCACCTGTGCTGGCACCCGGACCTGGAGCCGCACAGCTCGTGCAGGCTGTGCGTGGTGCGCATCAACGGGCGGCCGTTCTCGGCGTGCACGCAGCCGGCGATGCCTGACCAGGAGGTCGAGCACGCGAGCGCGGAGCTCCAGGCGATGAGGAAGTCCCTGGTGCAGATGTTGTTCGTCGAGGGCAACCACTACTGCCCGGGCTGCGAGAAGAGCGGCGCGTGTCGGCTGCAGGCGACGGCGTACGAGCTCGGCATGCAGGATAGCCACTTCGCGCATCGCTTCCCGGTACGCGCGCGGGACTTCTCGCACCCGGAGGTCTACCTCGACCGGGACCGCTGCATCCGCTGTGAGCTGTGTGTGCGCGCGAGCCGCATGCTCGACGGCAAGAACGTGTTCGCGATCACGGGGCGCGGGCTGGACTGGACGCTGGCCGTGAACGCGCCGAGCGGGCTCCTTGCGGACAGCGCCATCGCCGCCGACGACATGGCGGTGAAGCTGTGCCCGACGGCGGCGCTGATGCCCAAGCGGGTCGGGTTCGTGCAGCCGGTCGGCGAGCGCACCTATGACAAGGAGCCGCCGAGCGTGATCGAGGTGCGCGAATATCGCGCGCGCATGGGGGTCGAGGAGGCGGTCGGCGCGGAGGCGGGCGATGAGTGAGGCGGCGGTGCCGGCCCGCAAGCTGAGGGTGGCGACATGCTCGTTGGCCGGGTGCTTCGGCTGCCACATGTCGCTGCTCGACATCGACGAGCGCATCGCGGCGCTGGCCGAGCGGGTGGAGTTCGATCGCAGCCCGCTCGACGACTTCAAGGAGATCGTCGCGCCGGTCGACGTGGGCCTGGTCGAGGGCGGGGTGTGCAACGCCGAAAACGTGCACGTCCTCAGGGAGTTCCGGAGGATGTGCCGCGTGCTGGTCGCGGTCGGGGAGTGCGCGGCGACCGGAGGGATCCCGTCGATGCGCAACACCTTCACGCTGCGCTCGTGTCTGCAGGAGGCGTTCGGGGAGGAGGTGCCTAACGACCCTGAGCTGCCGCTCTTGCTCGACAAGGTGAGGCCGATCCACGAGGTCGTGCGCATCGACTTCACGCTGCCGGGGTGCCCGCCCTCGGCCGAGCTGTTCTGGAACCTGTTCAGCGCGATCCTGGAGGGGCGCGAGCCGGGCGTCGCGCCGGGCGAGATCAGGTTCGATTGAGGCGCTGCGAAGACGGAGGGTGACGATGCCGAGCGATCCGCTGGAGACGGCGAGCGACCCCGGTGGGCTGAAGCGGGTGGTGATCGAGCCGGTGACGCGCGTCGAGGGGCACGGCAAGGTGACGCTGCTGCTCGACGAGGGCGGGCGGGTGCGGCAGGCGCGCTTCCACATCGTCGAGTTCCGCGGCTTCGAGAAATTCGTGCAGGGGCGACCGTACTGGGAGGTCGCGGCGATGGTGCAGCGCCTGTGCGGGATCTGTCCGGTGAGCCATCAGCTCGCGGCGGCCAAGGCGATCGACGTGATCGTCGGAGCGCGGCGGCTGACGCCGACGGCCGAGCGGCTGCGGCGGCTGGCGCACTACGGGCAGATCCTGCAGAGCCACGCGCTGCACTTCTTCCACCTGTCGAGCCCGGATCTGCTCTTCGGCTTCTCGGCGCCGCCGGCGCGGCGCAACATCTTCGCGGTGCTGGAGGCTCACCCCGAGATCGCGATGAAGGGCGTGAAGCTGCGCAAGTACGGGCAGGAGGTGATCCGGGTGCTGACGGGCAAGCGCATCCACGGGCTCTTCGCGGTGCCGGGCGGGGTCAACAAGGCGCTGGCCGAAGAGGAGCGGCGCTACCTGCGCGAGGGGATCGGGCAGACGATCGCGTGGGCCGAAGAGGGGCTTGCGCTGGCCAGGCGGCTATTTCTCGAGGGTGGTCAGGAGAGCGCGCGCTTCGGGGCGTACCGCGCGAAGCACCTGAGCCTGGTCGCGGCCGATGGGGCGATGGACCTGTATGACGGCGGGCTCAGGGCGCGAGACGAGGACGGGCGGGTGATCTTCGACCACGTCGACTACGCGGAGTTCGAGCGCTACCTCGGCGAGGAGGTCAAGCCGTGGTCGTACATGAAGTTCCCGTACATTCGGGCGCTCGGGCCGGACGAGGGGTGGTATCGGGTCGGGCCGCTGGCGCGGGTGAACAACGCGGACTTCATCGCGACGCCGCGCGCGGAGGCGGCGCGGCAGGAGCTCGCGGCGTATGGCGGGGGCGCGCCGGTGCACGCGACGCTGGCCTACCACTGGGCGCGCATGATCGAGATGCTGGCGGCGGCGGAGATGATCGAGGAGCTCCTGGGCGACGAGGCGATCATGGGGCGTGACCTGGTGACGCGCGGTGAGCGCGTGGCCGAGGGGATCGGGGTGATCGAGGCGCCGCGAGGGACGCTCTTGCACCACTATCGGGTGGGCGACGACGACACGGTGGTGAAGGCGAACCTGATCGTGTCGACGACGAACAACAACACGGCGATGAACCGGGCGATCCGCGAAGTGGCGGCGGCGACCTTCGACGGGCGCGCGCTCGACGAGGGCATGCTCAACCGGATCGAGGTCGCGGTGCGCGCGTTCGATCCGTGCCTGTCGTGCGCGACGCACGCGCTCGGGCAGATGCCGCTCGACGTCGAGGCGGTGGCGGTCGACGGGGCGCTGGTCGATCGGCTGGTCAAGAGCGCGGACGGGCGCTTCGAGCGGCGGGTGTGAGCGGCGCGCGCGTGGTCGTCCTGTGTTGCGGCAATCCGAGCCGCGGCGACGACGCGCTCGGGCCGCTCGTCGCCGAGCGGGTGGAGCGGTGGATCGACGCGCAGGGAGGGGCGGTGGGCGTGCGGCTGGTCGTCGACTTTCAGCTGCAGGTCGAGCACGCGCTCGAGCTGGAGGGGTGCGAGGTGGCGCTCTTCGTCGACGCGAGCGTAGCGGGTGAGGGGGCGTTCGAGGCGACGCGGATCGAGGCGGGCGAGGACATGAGCTGGACGAGTCATGCGCTCACGCCGCGGGCGCTCTTGGGGGTGTACCAGGCGGTCGTCGGGGCGGTCGCGCCCGAGGCATGGCTCCTGGCGATCCGCGGGTACGGCTTCGAGCTCGGCGAGGGGTTGTCGCGTGGGGCAACGGACAACCTCGAGCGCGCGTGGGGCTGGGCCGAGCGGTGGCTCCGCGAGCGCACCCGGTGAGTGCGATCGCGATCAGTTGCAGAGCTGGGCGGCGCGATAGCCCGACAGGGTCTGCGCGCAGAGCGACTGGTTCTGGGACGCGGCGACGCCGTCGCAGCCCTGCTTGGCGTCGGCGTTGGTGATCTGGGCGCAGCAGGCGGCGAGGTCCTCGCACGAGCTGGCTGTCGCTTCGGCGGGGTTGGTGTCGAGGGTCGGGGTCGTGTCACCGCCGACGGTGTCGTTTTGCTGGTTGGGGCAGAGGTTTTCGCAGGCGGCGGGCGTGGTGCCGGACTGCAGCTCGGCGCAGGTGGTGGACTCGTAGGCGGAGATGCAGGCGTTGGCTTGCGACTCCGAGACGTTGCACTCGTTGCCACCGCCGATGTTGCTGCGGCAGAGGTCGACACAGGCCGAGTGACCGAGCCCGCCCGAGAGGTTGCACTCGACGAGCTTGGTGCAGCTGACATCGCAGGCGCGTGCAGCTTGGTTGGATGAACCGCCTTCGTCGTCTCCGCAGGCGATGAGCGCGAGACACGACGTTGCGGCGAGACGCAAGATGATCAGACGATGCATGGCTGGACTCCGATGGTGGATATGAAGATCGACCTGTAACACGGCGGGACGTTCGGGTCACCCCGCTCAGGGATAGCGGCAAGCGCGGCCATCGCAGACGAGGCCGAGCGCACACTCGACGCCGGCGGGATCGGAGCAGACTTCGCCGGGGCGCTGGGTGTGGGGCGCGATGCACTGCCGATCGATGCAGGTGAACGTCGCGGGGCAGGGGTCGGCGCGACCACAGGTGACGAGGGCGTCGTCGGGCCCGACGCAGCGGCCGACGCGCGGGCCGAGCCATTCGCCACCCTTGCCGAAGCCGGGGAGCGCCGTCGCCGAGAGCGGGGGCTCGAAGACGGCGCAGACGCCGCTCTCGCATGCGGCCGAGCGCGTGCATGGGGCGCCGAGCGGGAGGCTGCCGTCGAGGGTACAGACGCCCGAGAAGAAGCAGGCTACGCCCTTGGAGGGTGCGCAGCTCGGGGGCGCGTCGGTGCCGCCGGGCGGAGGGAAGCCGGGCGCGCAGGACAGACCGGGCAGACAGTCACCGCGATCGAGGCGATCGTCGTGGGGCGCGAGCGCGCGGCCGATGAGCTCGAGCGCGGCGTGCTCGTAGCCGCATGGCGCGCCCTCGGGTGCGAGCGCGCGGCACAGCCCGACGGCGAAGAGCTCGGGCAGCTCGCCGTGGTTGCAGACGAGCGCGGGCTCGCACTCGAAGCTCGAGGCGCAGGCTTCGCCCTCGGCGCGGAGCTCGCCGCAGCGCTTGTCGATGTGGCAGTGCAGGCCATCGAGGCAGGGCGCCGGATCGCAGACCTCGCCGAGCACCGGGCGCGTGGCGCAGGTCGCGGCGGACGTGCACCAGAGCGCGGGGTCGGCACAGTCATCGGAGGGCGCGCTCGGGTCGCAGCTGGCGCCCGGACCGCGCGTCTGCGACGAGGGGGCGTCGTCGCAGGCGAGGCTGGTCGCGAGGAACAGGCTGAGGGCCGGCATGCGCATCATGGGCTCTCCGCGTGCCTGAACGGGACCGTGACACCGGGATAGTCGTAGCGGTAGGCGGGGAGATCGAGGCGACCCGCCGCGTCGATGACGATGCCTTCGCCGCGAAGCAAGGCCTCCTGCAGCCGTGCGCGCGTCAGGTCGCCGCGGAAGCTCACCGTGCCGCGTGCGTTGATGACGCGATGCCACGGCACGTCGCTGTCCTCGGGGAGCGCGGCGAGCGCCCAGCCGACCTGACGGGCGATGCGCGCGCTGCCCAAGATGGTGCCGACGTCGCCGTAGGTCGTGACGCGGCCGGCGGGCACGAGGCGCACCACGCGCTGGACGAGGTCATGGAAGCCGGGGCCGATGACGCGCGGCGCGACGAGGTCGGCGAGATCGTCACGCCTGGGCGGCATGGCCGATCCCCTCAGCGATCTCGTCAGGCACCTCTTCCTGGAGGAAGTGGCCGGCGTCGGTGCGCCAGACGCGCGCGTGCGGGAGTTGCTTTTCGACCCAGCCGAGCACGCGCCCGAGGATGGGATCGCGCGCGCCCCAGACGATGGCGGTCGGCCCGCGGAAGTCGGACACGAACGCGTGCACGCGCGAGAGCGCGCTGTTGGAGGGGTGCTCGAGCGAGTCGGGCACCATGCGCGCGAGCGCGAGCGGGGCGACGTTGTGGCGTGGGTCGGCGAGCGGGGTGACGTAGGCGAGGGTCGCGCGCCAGTCGATGCTCGCGCGATCGCCCTGGGCGATCCCGAGGAACGCCTGCGGGAAGGGCCCGAGCCGGAACACGGCGTCGGAGACGAACGGCATGTGCGCGAAGCGGTGAAACCAGGTCGGGCGGAAGTCGGCGCGCGGTGGGCTGACGACGGTGTTGAGGACGACGAGGCCGCGGACGAGGTTCGGGCGCTCGGCCACGGCGCCAAAGCCGATGGGGCCACCCCAGTCCTGGCCGGCGATGACGATCCGTTCGGTGAGGCCGAGCCGGTCGAGGAGCGCACCGAACCAGCGGATGTGGGCGTCGAGCGAGTGCGCGTGCGGATCGCGCGGCTTGTCCGAGAAGCCGAGGCCGATGAGGTCGGGCATGATCACGCGGTAACGAGCCGGATCGAGGCGCAGCGCGACCTTGCGCCAGAGATAACCCCAGGTCGGGTTGCCATGGACGCAGACGACGGGCACACCGCTGCCGCGCTCCATCACGTGCATGCGCGCACCGCCGACATCGATCGCGTAACGATCGAATGGCAGCTGGCGCGCGATGAAGCGCGGGATCGCGGGGGCGGGCAAGCGCGTCGCGGCCACCACGTGCATCAGTACCTCGTCCACGCCTGGTAGGCAGCGCCCTTGCGGCGGCACTGGTCTTCGACGCTCACGGCGACGAGCCCGGCCAGTTCGGATGAGGGTACGTCGACGAAGACGACGAGGCCATACTCCTCGACCTGCCCCTCGGCGTTGTGGCGCAGCTCGAAACCGCTGCCACCGAGCACGACGTCACGCTTGCCGAGCGTGACCGCGCAGGTCGGGATCGCGGTCGACGCCGGGTCGCTCGGCGGCGCGCAGCCCTCCCCCTGGCCGAGGTAGAACGAGACACGCAGGCGCGGCGAGACATCCACGCGCGCATTGTCGACCCGGAACCCCATGAACACGTGCTGGCCACCTTGCGGTCCGAAGTGAACGATCGGGCCCGCTCCCTCCGTGAAGGGCTCAAACGCGATCTCGCCCGAGCCGGCGACCACCTCGAGCGCGCCTTCGAGCTCCGCAGGGCAGCTCTCGAGGTAGAAGCCCGCCGGGTCGCTCGGCCCAGGGTCTTCGCAGCCGAGACGATCGAGCTCACACGGATCGGGACCAGGGTCGGGGTTGCAGATCGTGCCGGTGCTCACCATGGCGAACGCGGCGAGCAGGGTTCCGGCTGTCGTCTTGGACGTCGGTGACATCGCCGCGAGACTAGGATCAGCGTGCGTCCGATACAATGGGCGGTACGTCACTACGCCGGGCCCCGCCCCGGGGCCTGCTTGCCGGGCCCGTGTGATCCAGCGCATGCTCGACCCGGATGACCCCGCTCCTGCCGCTCGCGCTCGCGATCATGAGCTCGACCGATCCGCCGCCAGGCGCACGCGTCGTCATGCCCGCCTCGGGCGTGGTCATCGAAGGTCTGCCCACCGAGGCCACCCGCTGGGAACCCGAGGGCACCCTCCTCGTCGGGGCCCGCGATGCCCGCCCCATCGACCGGCTCCTCGCCTGGAGCGACACCGCCGAGCGCCTCGTCACGATCGAGATCCGCCGCACCCCGTGCCCCGCCCCACCGCCTCCCGGCACGGTCTCACCCTGGCCCACGCTCGGCTACGCCGGGATCCGCGCCGCCCTCCCCGAGCGCCGCGCCGTCCGCTCCTGCAAGGCCCCCGACCTCCTCCTCGAGCTCCGCTTCCCCGCCGGCGTCGCCACCGATCCCGACCTCCTCCTCGCCGCCGCCGACACCTGGGAGCCCGCCGTCACCGCCATCCACCGCGCCTACGGCGCCACCCGCGTCGACCTCCTCGCCGCCGCCGCCCAACGCGACAAGCTCGCCTTCGAGCCCACCGACGACGCCCCACCCGACACCCTCGCTCGCCTCACCGCCCCGCTCACCCTCCGCTCCGGCCTCGCCTTCGACCGCGCCGCCGACCGCCTGCCCTGGGTCGTGCGCGACCTCGGCGGCCACGACGTGCTCACCCTGCTCGCCCCGACCGCCGCCGCCCTCGCCCTCCAGCTCCTCCCCTTCTCGCGCCGCTACACCTGCGACGACGCGCTCGCCGCCGCGCTCAAGTCGCACCCGCCGCCCCCCGCCGACACCCCGCCGCCCCGCCTGCCCCCCGGCTGGCATTCCGCACGCGCGCTCGGCCCCTCCGGCGCCGCCTTCTGCATCGCCACCCCCACGGGCGGCCTCGTCGCCATCGGCGGCGCGCGCGTGCCCCGCGAGACCTGGCTCCCGCTCGCCTCGGCCATCCTCGGCCGCCTCGGCGAGCGCCTCACCCGCTGACGATCACCCGACGTCCCACCGGCGTCGCCGACGTCGTAGAACGGAAAGACGCCGGTGGGACGTGGTCGTATCGCTCACGACCCTGCGCCCTCCGCAAGTCCCTTGGAGGTCTTCGACCTCCGTCGGGACTGGCTACGGAGCTTCGGGTCGCGCGCTGCCGTTTCATCCAACCAACGACAGCGCCTCGGTGCCGTCGTCGCCGAAGGTCGGCACCGCCACCCCGACCGCCCCGAGCATCGCGATGAACAGGTTCGCCATCGGCTGCCCCGCCCGCGCGATGTGTCCCGGCGTCACCGCCCCGCCGCCCCGCCCCACCAGCACCACCGGCAGGTCGACGTGCGAGTGGCTGTTGCCGTCCGCGATCTCGCTCGACAGATAGATCATCGTCCGGTCGAGCAGACTCTCGCCCTCCTCGTCGACCACCGCGTGCAGCCTCCGCGCGAGGTCCGCCACCTTGCGCACCTCCCACTTGGCGATGATCTCCAGCTTCCTGAAGTTCTCCGGGTCGCTCTGGTGGTGCGACAGATCGTGATGCCCCCCGGTCACGCTCGGATCGACGAAGGTGTAGCTCCGTCCCGATCCCCCGTTGCCCAGCATCAGCGTCACGACCCGCGTCAGGTCGCACCTGAACGCCGTCACCATCAGCTCGTTCATCAGCGCGATCTGCTCCTCCGGGTCGTACGCCTCCCCCGGCCTCGCCG
>WYBB01000124.1 GCA_011526585.1 Deltaproteobacteria bacterium | reverse complement strand
CTCTGTTCCTGCCTTCCTCAGGTGTCCGTCCTCGTAGAGAGGGGTGCGAGCTGACAGGAGTCCTGCGAGCTGAGGAACGCAGGAGGTGAGGAAGGCAGGAAGGTCGAAGTCCGGCTCGTGGCCTCCTGCTCTCCTCTGTTCCTGCCTTCCTCACGTGCCCGTCCTCGTAGAGAGGGGTGCGAGGTGACGTCGATAGTGCGAGCTGAGGAACGCAGGAGGTGAGGAAGGCAGGAGGTCAAGAAGGCAGGAGGTTCGAAGCCCGGCTCGTGGCCTCCTGCTCTCCTCTATTCCTGGCTTCCTCAGGTGCCCGTCCCGGTGAGGTAGCCTCCCCGATCTCAGCGCGGCTTGCTCGCTTGCCAGCGATCGAGCTTGTCCCGCGCCGTGCGCGCGTGCTCGGCGAGCTGCTCGGCGGCGTCGGGGACCTCGGCGGTGAGCTCGATCACGTAGCCGTTGGGATCGCGGAAGTAGATCGAGTGGATGAAGCCGTGGTCGGAGATCCCGCGCACCTCGAGGCCGGCGGCGCGCCCCTTGTCCATCATCGGTGCGAGCTGGTCGTGCTCGACCCGCAGCGCGATGTGCAGGTCGTAGTCGTGCTGCTCCTTGAACTCGAACGGCATGTCCGGCGCCTCGAAGAAGGCGAGCGCGGAGCCGTCGGCCATGCCGTAGAAGGTGTGCAGCGTGCGCGTCGCGCGGCCGGACTTGGTCTCGTTGATCTCGAGCGTGGTCTTGAGCGGCAGCCCGAGGAAGTCCTCGTAGAAGCGCCGCGTCTCCTCGGAGTCGCGGCAGCGATAGGCGTTGTGGTGCAGACCCTGGAGCATGATCGACATGGCGGCCTCCGGCGATGGGCTACCATATCAACGCGGTCCCCCCGGGCAAGTCGCGGGCCGGCCGGTCAGCGACCTTCGATCGGAGGGCCGTCGTAGGGAACGGCGGCGTCGGCGGCTTCCCAGATGGCGCGCATGGCGGGGCGCTGCAGCTCTTCGTGAAGGTGGCCGACCAGACCGGCGGCGCGCGCGATGATGGCGAAGCCGCGCAGGATCTCGATGGGCACGCCGCAGTCGGCGAGCACGGCGGCGATGGCGCCGGTGGCGTTGATGGTGATGTGCTTTTGCGCGGCCCGATCGACGGCGCGCGCCAGCACCTCGAGGGCGGCGCAGTGCGGACCGGCGATCCCTTCTTCGCGCGCGAGCTCGAGGAGGCGCAGCGAGCGCGGGTCGTCGGGCTTGTGCTGCGGGTGGCCGAAGCCGGGCACCGGGGTCCGGGTGGCGCGGTGCTCGGCGACGATGGCGTCGGCCTCGGTCTCGCTCGCGCCGGCGGCGACGAGGCGCGCGAGCAGGTGCCCGGCGCCTTCGGTGGTGCCGACGAAGCGGCTGCCGACCGCGAGCAGGCCGGCGGCGACCCCGGATTGCAGCGCCTCGGTGGCGGAGCTGTAGACGAGGCGCGCGGCGAGCGCGCTCGGGGTGAGGCCGTGCTCCATGAGCGTGACGAGGCAGGCATCGACGAGCCGCGTCTGGGCGGGCGTCGGCCTCTTGGCGAGCACCTGGAAGACGATCATCTCGGTGAAGCTCAGGTGACCGATGAGCTCCTGGCACAGGCTCTTGCCGCGGATGAAGACGTCGTCCGGGGTCGAGGTGCAGATCGCGGTCGTCTGGTGCTCGGGCAAGGCGCTCATGCTGGTTCCTGGTGTGGCGGCGGAGACGTGTCGGCGAGGCGGCGCTCGAGCTCGTGGCGTTGGATCTTGCCCGAGGCGCTGCGTGGGAATTCGTCGGCGGCGATGAAGAGGATCGCCTTGGGCTGCTTGTAGCCGGCGAGCTCGGCGCGGCAACGCGCGATGAGCGCGGCGGCGTCGAGGCTCGGGTCGGCGCGCGCGACGAAGGCGACCGGCACCTCGCCCCAGCGCGCATCGGGGCGGCGCACCACGCAGGCGTCGACGACGCGCGGGTCCTGCATGAGCACGCGCTCGATCTCGGCGGGGTAGATGTTCTCGCCGCCGGACTTGATGAGGTACTTGCGACGATCGACGAAGTCGAGGGTGCCGTCGGGGTTGCGCACGAAGACGTCGCCCATGTGGAACCAGCCGTCGCGGAACTCGTGGCGGTTGATCTCGTCGGCGCGGTGGTAGCCGGAAAAGAGCGTGGGCCCGCGGATGAGGAGCTCGCCCGGTGTGCCGTCGGGCACGTCGCGATCGTCGGGGTCGACGAGGCGCACTTCGCAGAACGGGCTCTGCTCTTTCGAGAGCCGCGTCGGCGCGACGCCGATCGGGATCCGGTTGGACGAGCACGGCGGGCAGCCGGTCTCGGTGGCGCCGAAGGTGTTGGCGAAGGGCGCGCCGAGCAGCGTGGTGAGGCGCGCGATCTCGGCGGGCGGCACGAGGTCGGCCATCACGCCGCAGATCTTGACGCCGCGCGGGCGGACCTGGCGGCGCTCGAGCGCGTCGCAAAACGCCTGGATCATGCCGGGCATGAGGATGAGCCAGCCCAGCGGCTCGCGCTCGACGAGGGTGCAGAGGTGCTCGCGATCGAAGCCGTCGATGACGATGACTCGGCCGCCGGAGATCAGGGCGCCGATCGACTGGTCGGCGGCGCCCATGTGATAGAGCGGCGACCAGGCGACGAAGACGTCGTCTGGGGCGACGGAGAACTCGGCGCGCACGACGAGGTTGCGCACGATCTGGGCGCGGTGGCTGATGACGGCCCCCTTGGGCAGGCCGGTGGTGCCGCTGGTGTAGAGGATGAGGAGCGGGTCTTCGGGGTCGACGGCGGGATCGGGCGCGCGCGGGGTGGCGGCGTCGAGCGCGGCCTCGTAGTCGTCGCCGAAGACGAAGGGGGCGGAGACGCACGCGGCGTGGCGGGGCGAGGCGAAGGTGAGGCGGGGCTCGACGAGGTCGAGGCAGTGGGCGAGCTCGCGATCGGAGAGGCGCCAGCCGGGGCAGGCGACGACGAGGCCGAGGCTCGCGGCGGCGAGGAAGAGCTCGAGGATCTCGGCGCGGTTCTCGGAGATGACGGCGATCGGGTCGCCGCGGGTGAGGCCGCGCGCGGCGAGCACGGCGGCCAGACGCATGACGCGATCGGCCAGTTGGTCGTAGCGCAGGTGATCGATGGCGAGGCGGTGCGGGTGGCGGCGCGCGGTCGAAAAGAAGAGGGTCGCGACGGTGCTGCGCGAGGCGCGGGCGATGAGGGCGGTGGCGTGCTCGGCGCTCATGGAGGGTGAGCGTGCTACGGCTCGGCGTCGCCGTCGAGGACCGGGGGGCGCGAGAGTGCGAGGGCGACCGCGGCGAGGGTGACGAGCGCAGCGAGTCCGCCGAGCGGGGTGAGCGGCTCGGCGAGGAGGAGGGCGGCCAGGAGCGCGGCGCCGACCGGCTCGCCGAGGGTGACGAGCGCGACGGTGGTCGGCGAGGTGCGGGTGACGGCCCAGGTGAGGATCGTGTGGCCGACGAGCTGGGGCAGGGCGGCGGCGCCGATGAGGATGAGCGCCTCGTCGCTCGTGGCGGGCAGGAGCGGGGCGCCGGCGAGCGCGGCGGTCGCGAGGAGGAGCGCGCCGCCGACGAGCGCGGCGAGGCCGGCGAAGGCGAGCGAGGCGGCGAAAGACGGGGGCGGCTCGCGGCTGGCGACGTTGCCGGTGAGGCGGCGGGCGATGAGGAGGTAGGCGGCCATGGCGGCGGCGCCGAGCAGCGCGAGCGCGACGCCGGGCCAGGTGGTGGCGGCGCCGGGCGCGGTGGGCGGCGAGGCGAGGCCGAGCAGCACGACGCCGATCGTGCCGAGGGCGAGGCCGACCAGCGTGCGCGCACCGGGTGGGTCGCGGCGGGTGACGAGCGCGAGCGCGGCGAGCATGAGCGGCGTGGTGGTGACGAGCGTGGTCGAGACGACGACCGTGACGAGGCCGAGCGAGGCGACCCAGGCGCCGAAGTGCACGGCGTAGGCGAGGCCGGCGAAGGCGGCGTGGGGGCGGGCGGCGCGGGGCAGGGCCGACAAGGAGGGCGCGAGCAGGAGGCCGGCGACGAGGAGGCGCCAGCCGGCGGCGGTCAGCGGGTGGGTGCCGGGGGCGAGGCGAAAGAGGATGGCGGCAAAGGAGATCGCGACGACGGCGAGCGCGAGCGCGGCCGAGAGGAGGAGCGGGTGGGGCCGAGCCGGCTCAGCGATGGGGTAGTCCCTTGGGGCGATCGGTGGCGCCGGCGCCGACGCCGCGCAGGATCTCCATGCGGTCGCCGAGCGCGTGGCCGGCGGCGTTGGCGCGGTAGGTGCGGGTGCCGCCGCTGCCCCACGAGCGGCCGCGCTTTTCGTGCTCGCTGCGGGCGAAGTCCTCGGCGATGTGGAGGCCGCGATCGAGATCGAGCTCGTCGGACTCGAGGCGCTTCATGTGCTCGAGCTTGTCCTCGAAGGCCGCGGCGGCGCTGTGGCAGAAGCTCGCCTTCTCCGAGCGGGTCTCGCCGGAGCTGCGGCGGGCGCGGGCCTTGAAGGCGACGAGGTGGGCGGCGCACTCGCGCTCGATGCGGGCGGCGGAGACGCTGTAGAGGTACTCGGCGGCGACGACGTCGGCGTGGCGGCCGAAGAAGTGCATGCGATCCTTCTTGGCGATCACGAGCGAGAAGACGTCGCAGTAGGTGGCGACGGCGTGCGCGAGGGTGCGGCGCCAGGTCGCGCCGTCTTCGAGCTGGACCCAGAGGTCGACGAGCTGGTCGTGGGTGTCGCCCTCGATGCGCACGGCGTAGCTCTCGAGGCCGTGGGCGACGACGAGGTCGTTGGCGGTGGCGGTGGCGGTGATGCCTTCGGGCAAGCCGAGCTGGTTCTGGGCGAGCGCGCGCAACTTGTTGATGCGCATGAGGGTCTTGGCGAGGAGGCCGTCGTCGGTGACGCGGGGAGCGGGCGGGTCGGCGCGGCGCAGCGCGGCGCGGATCCCCGAGGCGAGCCAGGCGTCGACGACGCGGTAGGAGTCGTCGAGGTGGGCGCGCGCGGCGCTGAACCACGGTTCAGCGAAGCGACGGGCGGCGAGATCGACGAGCGCGCGCTTGAAGTCGAGGTCGTGTGCGCCGGTCGGGCGGGTGGCGTGCGCGACCTCGTGCACGAGGGTGGCGAGGATCTCGGCGTGGTCGGCGTTGGGGCAGAGGGTCATGTGCACGCGCAGCGGGTGGCGTGCGGGCGTGAGCCAGATCTTGCCCGCGCAGAAGCCGAGGCGGTTGTCGCGGGCGCGGGTGAGGGTGAGCTCGGGCGTGGGCACGGCGGCGAGAGCGCAGAGCTCGGCGAGCCAGGTGGTGATGGTCGGGCGGAGATCGGGCGCGGCGTCGCCGTCCGAGGTGGCGTCGGCGGTGTCGGCGGTCGCGGCCGGCAGGGGGCCGGTGGCGATGAAGACGTCGTCGTCGCCGTCGGAAGCGGCGGCGCGGGCGCCCAGCGCGGCGACGCTGGGGCGCGGCGGTACCCAGGCCAGCGGCAGGCCGCGCGCGTCGAGCTCCTCGGGCTTGATGTCCTCGAGGGCGCGCAGGAGGTGGCGCGCCGGCTCGGGCTCGAGCAGGATCGTGTGTCTGGGGGCGACGAAGACGCGGTGGATATCGCGCTGGAAGGACTCGTCGAAGCAGCGCAGCGGGGGCGCGCCGTTCGGGGGGTAGACGGTGTGGAAGGCCCACTCGGCGGCGGTGATGGCGCGGCCGAGCGCGGCCTCGTGCATGGGGCCCTCGAAGACGACCACGGCGCGGTGGTAGATGCGGAAGAAGCGCTCGAGCGCGGCGCTGGCCAGGCGCGGCGGCAGGTGCACGCGGCGGAGCGGGCCGACGTGCTCGATCTCGGCGAGGAGACGCGCGGCGGGGGTCTCGGGTGGAGGTGTCGGGCGCGCGGTGTGGGGCAGGGTCGTCATGGCGAGGTCCGCTCGAGGAGGGTCATGCGCGCGATCTCCTCGCCGGCGATGACGACGGTCATGAGGATCGGCGGGCCGGGCAGGGCGGGGGCGAAGTGGAACGTCGAGACGGAGGGCTCGCCGTCTTCGGTCTCGGCGGTGACGACGTAGGCCCAGGTGTCGAAGGCGCCGGCGGGGACCTCGACGTGTGATCGTTCGCGCACGGTGTGGGAGGCGGGGAAGCTGGCGTGGTCGCGCAGCTCGGCCCAGGTCGAGGTGCCCTGGCCCTGGTCCTCGAGGAGCGCGCCGTCGGGGGAGAGGACCTTGGCGGCGATGGTGCAGCTCGTGGCGTCGGCGTCGGTGACGCGCCACTCCTCGATCGTGGACTCGCCGCGGTTGTCCATGCGCAGGCGGATCAGGGTGCCGACCGGCATGGCGCGCATGATCTCGTCGGCGGTGAAGGGGCGCGGTGCGAGCGGGGCGGGCGGGACGGCGTCGGGCGCGTCCGGGGTCGAGGCGCAGGCGCCGAGCGCGAGCGTGAGCACCGCGCCGGCGGTGGTGCGGGCGGCGAAGGCGCGCATGGCTCAGGCCGCTCGGGGGCGCAGGCGGCTCACGCGATCGACGAGGGGCTTGAGGTCCCAGAGCGGGCCGGTGACGAAGGAGAGCGGATCGGCGGAGAACGCCGGGCGGTTCTTCTCGAAGGCGGCGTGGCCGAGGATGTTGAGCCCCCAGCCGACGGCGAAGGAGCCGGCCGAGGCGAGCCAGAGCGGGCGGAAGGCCGGCGCGAGCACGAGGCCGGCGGCGCCGCCGACGATGAGCGGGATCCCGATCTGGTGCAGCCGGCGGTTGACCGGGTGCTGGTGGGTCTCCTCGTAGAAGCGCACCGACTCGGCGACGCGCTCCTTGAAGCCACCCTGGAAGTCGGGGTTGCGCTCGCGCCAGGCGCGCTCGAGCAGCGCCACGCCGCGCGCGAACATCGTCAGCGCGCTGGCCTTCTGGCCGGTGAGCAGGGTGGCCATGCCGGCGATCGCCCAGCGCTCGCCTTCCTTGCGGCCGGCTTCACCACCCTGGCCCGCTTCGAGGATCTTCTTCAGTTGGATCTTCATGGTGCCGTCTGAGTGCCACGCGCGAGGGAGCCTGCGCAATGGAGATCAGCAGGAGCTCGCAGGAGCAACCGAGCGAAGTGACGCCGCCCCCGCGCGTTGCAGCCGCGAGCGCAGCTCGCGAGCGAAACGCGCGCGGGCCAGGAACGAGCGAGTGAGCGACGAGGCGACCTCAAGGTCGCCGCAGGAGCGCCCGAGCGAAGCAACGACGCCCCCGCGGGTCGCAGCCGCGAACGCAGCTCGCGAGCGAAACGCGCGCGGGCCAGGAACGAGCGAGTGAGCGACGAGGCGACCCCACGGTCGCCGCAGGAGCGAGCGAGCGAGGTGACGCCGCCCCCGCGCGTTGCAGCCGCGAGCTAGATGATGGAGTCGACGGCCCAGATGCGTATACGCTTGTCCGCCGAGGCGGCGACGAGCCACTCGGTGTCGGGTGAGAACGCGACGGCGTAGACGCCCTTGGGCTTGATGGTGAGCTCGGTCAGCGCCTCGAAGGTCTCGAGCGACCAGACGCCGACCGACCGCTCGCTGCCGATCGCGAGCATCGTGCCGTGCGGCCCGATCGCCAGGCAGAGGTGGCCGGCGACGCCGGGCTCGAAGGCGCCGCGCGCCTCCCAGGTCTGGGTCGACCAGAGCTTGATCTGCCCCTCGTAGCCGGCGGAGATCAGGCGCTGCCCGTCGGGGGTCACGCCGCCGAGGGTGACCGAGGCCTTGTGGCCGGTGACGAGCTCGGTCGCTTCGCCGCCGGGGAGCTTCCAGAGCACGATGTCGTCGCCGAGGCCCGCGGAGGCCAGCATGCTCGAGCCCTTCACCCAGGCGAGCGAGGTGACGTTGCGCTTGTGGCCCTTGAGCGTGTGCAGGCACTCGAGGCTCTGGCGGTCCCAGACGCGCACGGTCGTGTCGTAGCCGGCGGTCGCGAAGAGCTTGCCGTCCGCCGAGAAGCGCACGGCGGCGACCGTGTTCTTGTGGGCCTGCAGGGTTTCGATGTGCTCGAGCCCGGGGAAGGTCCAAAGACGCACGAGCTTGTCGGTGCCGACGGTGACGATGGTCGACTGGTCGGGGGAGATGGCGAAGTCGTTGACCGACTTCTCGTGCGCGTCGAGGGTCAGGACGAGCTCGAACTCGTCGTCGACCGACCAGAGCTTGAGCGCGTTGTCCATGCCGGCCGAGACCAGGTACTTGCCATCGGGGGAGAAGCGGACGGCGGTGACGTGGCTCGTGTGAGCCTGGAGCGAGAGATGTTCTTCGGTCATGCCCACCTCACTGGGAGAGCTTGTCGTCCTCGAGGGTCGTCAGCGGCACCGCCTGGGTCGAGCCGATCGTCAGGAGCATGGTGACGTGATCGGAGTCGAGCGGGAAACCGAGGTCGAAGCGGAAGGCGAAGCGGTTGAACTGGGGCAGAAGCATACGCAGGCCAAGGCCGGTCGCGTGGTGGAGATCGAGGCGCGCCGGTCCTTCGCCGACGCCGCCGACATCATAGAACAAAACACCCCCGATGTGGACCGATCCGAGGACCAGGGGGGGCGAGCGCAGCTCGAGGTTCACGCGCAGGCGGTCGCCGCCGAAGGCGTAGAAGGCCTGTGAGGGGTAGCCGCGCAGGCCATTGTCGCCGCCGAGCGTGACGAGCGTGGCGAAGGAGTCGGCGACGCGCGACTCGAGATCGGCGGCGAAGACGACGCGGCCGAGGAGGAAGCGCGGGCTGGCGGTGCGCAGGCGCGCGCGATAACCTTGATCTATCACCTCCCCGCCCTGGAGGCGACCCTCGAGCGAGAGGCGGAGGTCGAGAAGCGCGCGGTCGCCGTCGACGAGCGGGGCGAGCACGAAGCCGAGCGAGGCCTGCCAGGCGAGGGCGTCGACGTCGGAGCCGAAGGCCTCGAGCGGGGCGGCGAAGTAGAGGTCGAGCGAGGGGCCGACGCGCACGTCCTCGGAGAGGCCGAAGGCGGCGAGGTCGTGGAAGGTCACGTAGTGGGGGGTGAACGTGACCCAGCGCAGGAAGGGGTAGAGCTGCTCGCGCGAAGGCGGCAGGACCTCGTGGCGGAAGGTGTCGTAGCGCGGGTCGGCGCGGGTGAGGCCGGTGTCGCGGTGCGGGGTGAAGCGCGAGGTGTAGATCGTGTAGCCGAAGCCGAGGCGGTGGATGAGGTGGTCGCCGCCGAGCTGGCGCAGCCCGCCGAGCGAGACCTTGACGATCGACTGGTCCCAGGTGCGCGCGATGGCGTCGTCCTCGGGGGTCTCGGGCGCGTCCCAGGTCAGGAAGTCGCGGCCGGCGAGCTGGCGGCCGACGGTGTCGTCCCAGGCGGCGGAGAGCTCGAAGCCCCAGCGCGGGCGGAGATCCCAGAGGGGGATCCCGACGGTGGCGCCGCCGCGCGTGCCTTCGAGCTTGCCGGAGTCGCGCGAGAAGACGAGGTCGAAGCTCTGCGAGAGCTGCCAGCGGCTGGAGAAGACGCGGCGGTCGACGAAGCGATCGCCGAGGCTCCAGGTGCGAGGCTGGAGGTCGAAGGTGAGGGCGGCCTGCACGTTGCGGCCGAGGAGGTTGCGCTCGATGAGGGTGAGCAGGAGGCGGTCGAGGAAGCCGTCGGTGACGCTGAAGGCCTGCTCGATGCGCAGGGACCAGAGGTCGCGGGTGAAGACCAGCACGTCGACGGTGTCGGCGGGCTGGTCGGCGGTGAGCTCGAGGGGCGCGACCGGCACGATGCGCACGAAGGCGAAGATGAACTGGTCGCGGAGCTTGCGCGCCGACTCGTCGATGCGCGCCTGGGCGTAGGGCTCGCCGGGGTGGAAGAGCAGCTCGCGGCGCACGACGTCGTCCTGGGTCTTGACGTGGAAGACGTTGAGGAAGACCGGCCAGAACTCGTCGTCGACGAAGACGTCGTTGCGCACGATGCGGATGCGCCCGATGCGCTTGCCTTCGGGCGCGGGATCGGGGGCGAGGCCGAGCTCGCCCATCACCTTGCGCGTGCGCTCGGCCTCGTAGGAGTCGCGGGAGCCGTCGTCGGCGTGGGCGGGTCGTGTGAGCGCCACGACGAGCACCAGCATGACGAAGAGACGACCCACTCGAGGACCCCGGGCGCGAGATGGTCGGGGACCCTAGCAGGAATCCAGGCCGTGATAAAGGCGGCAGGGCGGAGCGAGGCGGAGCGTGGCGGAGCGAAGGGCGGCTCAGTCGTCGTCGTCGTCGTCCTCCAGGGAGCCGGAGCCGACCAGCGCCGCGCGCACGATGTCCTCGAGGTCCTCGCAGGCGCCGCCGGCGTCGTCCATCTCGATGACGCCGTCGTCGATCTCCAGGTCGCCGGACTCGGCGCAGGCGACGATCGGCAGCGAGACGAACCAAGTGCTCGGGTCGAGGGCGAGCACAGCGTGCGCGACCGCGTCGGGGCTGGCGGTGATCGCCTGGCCCTCGAAGCGCACGTTCTCCTCGAAGTCGAGGTCGAGGGCGTAGGGCGTCGGCACGCCGCCGAGAGGCAGGGTGCCGGTCAGGGACAGGGTCACGCCGAGGGCGTCCTTCTCGAGGCGCACGTCGACGCGGCGATAGGTCCCGGCGACGACCGGCACCAGCGGCAGCGGTGGGGTCGCCTGGCGGCTCAGGAGATCGACCTTCCACGGCCCGCGCGCGCGGATCTTGTCGCCGTCGCAGACGACGGTGTGATCGCCCTCGACGGCGGACAGCCCCGGCAGGTCGGTGCAAGCGGTGCCTGCGGGCAGGTAGAGCTCGACGTGGCGGACCTGGGCGAAGGCCGTGGCGATCGGCAGCTCGGTGCCCGCCGAGTCGACGGGGGTGGCCGGGCCGGCGGCGAGCGCGAGCTCGACGGTGGCGACCTCCGCGTTGCCGGTGTCGAGGCCGGAGCAGGCGGCGAGCGCGATGGGGAGCAGGGGCACGAGGCGGGTGGGGGTGCGCTTCATTTCGAACCTCGAGGTGGGCTCGCGGGTTGGGTGAGCGGGATGAGCCCGAAGGCGAGCTGGTGGACCTCGCGCGGGTCGTCGTCGTCCTGCACGTCCTCGGCGATCGCCAGCACCTCGCGGCGGAGCGTCTGCAGGAGCTCGACGACGCGGGCGTACTGCCGACGCGACAGCGGAACGGTCACGCCGCTGACGTTGCGCTCGGACAGCGGCACGCGATCGAGCGCTTCGATCACGCGGTTCAACATCTGGCGGTGGAAGTTGCGCACGGCGAGGCTGCGCACCTCGGGCCCGGTCGTCAGGTTGCGGTCGGCCTGGGCGAGGCGGCCGTCCGGCCCGCGCACGAGGAGGCCGAGCGCGACGAGGTTGTCGAGGCCGCGCTGGACCTCCTCGGGGCGCGTCTTGTAGCGCAGGCGTCGCGCCAGCGCGTCCGCGGCGTCGTCGAAGTCGGGCAGCGCGGCCATCTCGCGCAGGACCATCGTGTACCAGTTGGAGTAGGCCTCGAACTGCGCGGCCTCGAGGCGCTTGACCGGGTCGCGCTGCACGAGGCGCGCGAGCTTGGTGTAGGCGCGGTTCTTGAGCGAGTCGGTCGGCGCCTGGCCGAGCTCGACCAGCACGGCGAAGGCCTCGGCCTCGCGGCGATCGAGGCCGAGGCCGGTGGCCACGCGCTCGACCGACTCGGCCGAGAGGTTGCGCTGTCCATCGGCGACGAGCTTGAGGAAGCTCGGCGAGGAGAAGCCCGCCTTGAGCGAGAAGGAGCGATAGGAGAAGCCGCGGCGGTGGGCCTTGAGCCAGGCGATCATCGCCCGCAGATAGGCGCGGTAGTCGGTGAAGTCCGTGACCACCGGCCGCTCGTGGGGCGTCTCGTCCGCGGCATCCTTCATCGCTCAGTCGTCGTCGCCCGGACCATCGTCGTCGTCGTCGCGATCGTCGTCGTCGTCATGGTCATCGTCATCGCGATCGTCGTCGTCGTCGTCATCATCATCGTGATCGTCGCCGTCGCGATCGTCGTCGTCACCCGCATCGCCCGAGGTGTCGTCGTCGCCCCCGGGAACGCCGTCGTCATCGTCATCCTCGCTGATGCGCGCGCCGTCGAGCGACAACGCGAGCGGACCCACGCGCAGGATCCCGCGCGCCTGGTCGAAGTCGCCCTCGACCAGATCGGCCTCGACCTCGGTCTCGACGCGATCCTCGAGCCGCAGCTCGCGGGCGTCGAAGCCGACCGCGGTGAACGAACCGCGCGCGTCCAGCGCCACCACGCCGCCCGCCGCGAGCGTCGTGCCGATGCGCTCGAGCCAGCGCTCGCGCGTGATCTCTCCTTGCTCGGTGCGGAAACGGCGCGCCGCCGAGAAGTCCACCGTGCCGAGGTGCTGCACCGTGAGCGTCGAGCGTGCGCTGTCCACCTCGATCACCCGCCCGGAGAGCTCATCCTCGTGACCGACCTCGCGCTGGATCTCGACCTCACGCACCGTGCCGTCGGCCCGCAGCTCGACCTCGACCCGCACCACTCCCGTCCTGAGCCGCTCGGCCAGCTCGCCGCGGCTGACCGCCACCCTCGCGTTGCCCTCGTCCAAACACCCGGCGAACGCCACCGCCGCCGCCATCAGCCCCCACGCCATCGTCTTGATTCCCATCTCACATCTCCCGTCGGTGTTTTCTCACGACTCGCGTGAACAAGCGAATCGTAGGCATGCGACGTCGGATGGGCCAGGTTTTATCAGGGCTGTAGGAGCTAAGTCGTTTTCTGATGGAGTACATCTCCGGTTACGAGGGCCGGTGTGTCGCTCAGGATGGGGCGCGTCCGCGCTTGCAGGAGCGCGACCCGCGTCGCCTCGTCGCGCGGCGGTCCGCCCAGGTCGACCAGGTGTCGCGCCAGGGTGCGATAGCGCTTGGCCATGAGCAGCGCCCAGATCTGGAAGTAGTCGATCCCCGAGAACACGATCGCGCCCTCGTCGCGATAGCGCGCGAGGTTGTCCTCGAAGTCGGCGGGCATCTCCGACCAGTGGCGGTTGGCCTTCACGTGGTGGCCGATGTGATAGCCGTCGTTGAAGCAGCGGCGGTTGTAGCGCGTGTTGATCGACGTGATGCTGTTGCGATACGGATTTTCGGGCGCGGCCGGGTCGATGAAGGCGTGCTGGGCCCAGTTGCCGGCCATCATCAGGAAGCGCACGACGACCAGCGGGACGATGAAGACGACGAGCGTCGCCAGCGGATCGACGAAGGCGAGCGCGATCACGCCCGCGAGCCAGCCGAGCTCGCCGGCGAGCGCCATGCGCCAGAGGCGGCGGTGGCCGCGGCGGCGGTGGTAGGTGACGAGCTGCACGATGCCAGCCCCGAGGAAGGTCCCGAGGTAGTGCAGGAAGGCGCGCACGCTGTCGCGGCGGTAGCGCATCGTCGAGGAGAGATCGGCGCCGAGGTTGTTCTCGGGGTGGTGCATGCCGATGTGGTGGGCGTAGTAGGTGTACGGCGTCTGGCCCATGAACGGGGCGAGCACGAGCGGCACCAACTGGTCGAGCGCCTTGTAGCGGCGGGTGAAGAGGCGACGGTGGCTCGTGCAGTGGAGCATGAGGGTGTAGCGATCGACGAAGCCGACGAAGAGCACGGCGAGGTAGCCGACGGCGAGCCACCACGGCAGTGGATCGACGAGGAAGACCGCCAGCGCGAGCGGTGCGAGCACGAAGAGCGCCGAGAACGAGAGCGTGACGAATGGGAGGTCGCGCGGGTCCTTGATGAGGCGACTCAGGCGGCGGCCCAGGGGGCCGGGGGGACGGGGCGGGCGCTTCCCGTCGAGGATGGTGACCATGATGACTCCTGCACGCCCAGCGGGGCGCGGACCCTCGCACAGACCACATCGGCCAGGCGTTCCGCCACCGAGTGGCGGTCAATTTTCGGTCAATCCAGGCAACGGCAGCTCGCGCCCCGTAGCTCCGTAGCCAGTCCCGAAGGAGGCCGGAGGCCTCCGAGAGGACTTGCGGAGGGCGCAGGGTCGCGAGCGATACGTCATGGCAACGGCAGCTCGCGCCCCGTAGCTCCGTCATGGCAGCGGCAGGAGCGGAGCCAGGGGTCTGCCGAACCAGCGTTCCCACAGGGCGGCGGCCGCCCGCGCGATCGCGCTGCCGTGCTGGCCGAGCAGCGCGAGGTGCATCGCTCCGACGCTCTCGAGGTCGACGCCGGTGCCGAAGTGGCCGACCAGCGGCTCGAAGGTGAGGCCGAGCTCCTTCGTGAGGCCCTCGAGGATCAGGACGGCGCTCCAGCCCTCGGCCCCGCCCGAGCCATCGTAGAGGTGCTCGCACAGGAGCGTCAGGTTGACGCGCGCCCACTCCGGATCGCGCGCGAGCTCGGCGGTGTAGGCCGAGAGCTCGTAGGCCACACGCCTGACCTCCTCGTGCTCGGCGCGCTCGCTCTCCGGATCGATCTGCAGGATCGTCAGGAGCGCCGCCGGCACCTCGAAGTCGTCGTCCGCCGCGTAGTCGATGCGATGCTGGACCTCGTGCAGCTCGACGGGGCGCGCGTGACGCGCGACGAGCCGCACGAAGAGCGCGCGCTGCTCGGGCGTCTCGAGCGCCAACTGGATCTCGTCGAGCACCTTGCGCGCCTCGCGCGAGGTGAGCTGCTCGAAGCGGTCGCGATAGGTCGCGTCGACCTCGAGCGTGTCGAAGTCGCGCAGCGAGAAGTTGCGGTGCTCCAGGCGGGAGTTCCAGTCGTCGACGAGGTCGTTGCGGCGCGCGAGCAGGCGCCCGAGCTCCGAGAGCGCCTGCTGCTCGCCGGGCAGCGCGCCGTAGTAGGACTCGCGCACCACCTGGCCGGCCTTCTGCCGCACCGCCAGCCAGGTCGTCTTGCCCTCGTCCTGTTCGTCCATGTGCAGCGGCATCTCGCGCCCCGGCTCGAGCGCGGGCCCGAGCCGCGTGACGACCTCGGCCTCGAGCTTGTCGACGAGCAGCACCGCCACGTCCATGCGCTTCGAGGTGTAGCCGAGCAGCGACTGCACGATGTTCAGGCGGTCGAGGCGCCGCAGGTGGAGCGCGTCCACCGGTCTGTCGTCCGCGAGATAGCGCCGCCGCGCGGCGATGCGGAAGGTGTAGAACGCAGCCTCGGCGCGGCCGTCGTCGTAGCGCACCGCGTAGCTGTCGAAGAAGTAGCCGAGTCCCCTGGCGAAGAGCGCGCGGTTGGTCGCGCGCACCGCCTCGGCGAAGCGCCCCTCGCGCTCCTCCCAGCTGCGGCCGCCGTCGCTCGCCACCTCGGCGGTCTCGAGCATGCGCCCGAGCGCCTCCATCACCGGCTCGCCCAGGTGGGGCACGAGATCCTCGGCGAGCACGTCGTCGCGAAAGAGGCGCAGCGTGCGCTCGCGCTCTTCGATGCGGCTCGGCAGCTCACCGACGTGGCGCGCACGCGCGAGGCGATCGAGCGCCACCACCCAGTCGGTCAGCGCCTCGACCCATGTCGCCTCGCGCTCCGCCGGCAGCGACGAGAACGGCCCCTCGTGCAGGAGCACCGGCGCCTCGTCCTCGCCGGCCAGCGCCAGCGGGAGCGCCACCGCCAGGCCGACCAGCGCGGCCACCCCGCCCGGCACGAGCCAACGTCGCCACCACGCGCCGCGCGCGCCCGCCCGGCGCTTGCCCAGCTCGGACCAGTAGCGCTCGTGCGTCGCCTCGCGCGGCCCGAGCGACGGCGGCAGCACGATCCCGTGCAACCTCAGCCAGCCGGTCTGCAGCACCGCGACCGTCGCCCCCACGGCGTCGCGGTCGGCGACGTGCGCCTGCGCGGGGTCCGACGGCACGTCGAGCCCGAGCTCGAAGCCCGCGCGCTCGATGAGCCGCCGCACGCGCCGCCGCGACCACGGGCCGAGCCCGCGCGTCGCCTCGCGCAGATCGGCGAGCGCCACCGCGCGCGCCAGGGCTTCGGCCGGGGTCGAGCGCGAAGCGCGCGTCACGGGGCGTAGAGCTCCGTGCAGGAGCCGGCGGGGGTGACGATCGCGGGCGGCTCACCGGCGGCGAGGTCGTCGAGGAACGCGATGAGCGGCGTGTGCAGCGCGCACATCGGCGACACGGTGACGACCGGCTCGGCGCGCGGCGTCGCGGGCGGGTAGGGCGGCGCGAAGCCGGACTCGCACAGCGGGGTGATCGCCTGCGCGTGGCACGCCGCGGCGTTGTAGAAGAAGGCGGCGCTCTGGGTGCGCGCGCCGAAGGTGGCGTTGTTGGCGATCGGCGCGGTCAAGGGTGTCGCCACGACGGTCGCGGCGCCCGGGATCGTGGGGTCGAGGGTCCAGGCCGGGCCGGCGGTGAAGGCGGGCACACCCCAGGCGCGATCGAAGGTGAGCTGCGCCGGGGAGAACAGGGTCTCGTCCCAGGAGTTGCCGGAGCCGAGCACGTGCAGCACGTGATCGTCCCGGCGATGGCGCAACACGAACGGGGCGTAGGCCGCCGGGTCGCCGAGCTGCGAGAGCCACTGCAGGAGCGCGATCACCGGATCGTGATGCGCGCCCGCGTTGATCTCGGGCAGCGTCGAGGCGAGGCCGAGGATGGTGCGCAGGATCCCGCCGGCCAGTGAGGCGTTGTTGGGAGCCATCGGCAGGTTGAGGCTGAGGATGCCGACCGAGCCGACGCTCTGCACGGCGCCGACGAAGTCGTCGCTGGCGGCCATGAGGGCGGTGGTGAAGCTCGTGCCGAAGGACAGGCTCTGCGCGACGAGGCGCGACGCGTCGACGCGCGTGCCGATGAAGGCGCCCAGGCCGGCGGCGCCGGGCTCTTTCAGGTAGCGCACGAGCGTGTAGGCGTCGGTGGCGATGGTGGAGAGGTTCGCCTCGATCACCAGCGGATCGAACCTGGAGCCCAACGCGAAGAGGCCGCCGACCGTGGTCGTCGAGCCGCCGTTGTCGCCGATGTGATCGGGCACGAAGCCGTCCTCGCCGGCGACCGTGCCGGAAAAGACGTTCTCGGCGTCGGCGCGCGCCGGCGCGACGAGGTCCTGCTCGGGCAGGTAGACCATGTCCTGGCGCCCGCCGTGATAGGGCAGGTCGAAGGAGACGGTGGCGAAGCCGGCGGCGCAGTTGGCGACGGCGTAGGGCAGCGCGTCGGAGCGGAGCGCGGTGCCGCCATGCGTGAAGAGCGCGAAGGGGACGGCGCGGTCGGGGTCGGGCGCGCCGTCCTTCAGGTGCGAGGCGCACAGGAAGACGGTGAACGGCACGAGCGCGCGCGTGCGAACGACGGGGGCGCTGCCGCTCCAGGCGATCGTCGAGTTCTGGAGCTGGCCGTCCTGGTAGCCGGTCTGGTTGAAGGCGGGCGCGAGGAAGGTGCCGTGTTGCACCCAGGCGACCTGGCCGCGGAAGCTGCCGCCGGCGTAGGGCGTAGCGCCCGCGGACAGGCGCGCGGCGTCTTCGCGCGTGCCGGCGTACCAGGGCGTCGGCGTATGCAGGAAGGGCTCGGCCGGCGCTCCGAAGTAGGCGTCGAGCGCGGCGCCGGTCAGCGCCGGGGCCGTGACCCAGCCGGCCTCGGCGTCGTAGCGCACGTTCGCGGTCGGGGGCTCTAGCGCGAAGGCGTCCACGCCGGCGAAGAGGCGGTCGATGTAGGTCATCGTGTCCTCGGTCGTGAAGACCGTGCCGATGACGGCCGCCTGGTCGCGCACCGCCAGCCACTCGCGCAGCGGGGCGAAGGCGGCGCGGGCGTGGGCGAGCTCGGACGGGCCCGCGTCGGCCGCCATGAGCGCGGCGAACCCGGCGGGCGCCGCGATCGGGGTGCCGTCGGCGATCGTGACACCGGGATCGATGATGACCGCGTAGGTCGCGCCGGGCACGAGGTAGTGTCCCCACGCCGGGAAGACCGAGAGCAGGTCGGCGTGCGCGTACCACGCGGCCACGCCGGGAAGGACCGCGCCGGCCTCGGGGCCCGAGAGCGCGACGTAGTGCACCGCGCCTTCGAAGCTCGCGAGATCGGGCGCGGCGTTCATCGGGAAGAAGACCGAAGAGACGAAGCCGAAGCCGCGGCGCTGGCGGAGGCGATCGCTCAGGAGCGCGAGCGTGTCGGCGTTCGCGAGGGTGGCCATGCGTGGGTCTTCGGCCAGTGGCGCGAGCGCGACGTAGCCGCCGGGGTTGATGAGCGCGTCGCTGGGGAAGGGGCCGTGCGAGAAGGACTGACCCGGCTCGGCGGCAAAGGCGAAGACCGCCCCGGGCTCGACCGGGGTCGTGGTCTCGGCCTCGGGGGTGGCGTCATCGGTGTCAGCGACCGTGTCCGCGACGACCTCGGGGCCGACCTCGTCGACCGTGTCCGGGCTGACCTCGGGGGTGGTCTCGTCGAGCGTGTCGACCGGCACGGAGGCATCGGCCTCGGGGCCCGGGGTGTCGGATCCGCTGCCCGCGTCGTCACCACAGGCGACGAGCGCGACGCAAGAGACGAGGACGAGGTTCCATCTGCGCATGCGCGAGGTTGTGCCCGCTTCGCCGGAGCGGGTCAATCGATTCGCTCGCCGCGTCGCCGCCCGCCGGCGTGCGTCGTCACCTCCTCAAGCGTCGAGCTGCGTCTCGACTCAAGCGCCGAGCTGCACCTCGACGAAGTTCAGGTCGAGCTCCTGCTCGACGCCGAGCATCTCCCAGTTGACCTGCAGGAACTCCGCGACCTTGGCGCGCCTGGCCTGATCGAGCGCGGGCAGGGCCTGCACCAGATCCGGCGTCAGCGTGTAGGTGCCGCACTTTTCGCAGGAGGCGGTGAAGGTGACCTGCCCCTTGAACTCGGCCTCCGCGTGGCCCTTCAACATCGTCCCGCAGAACGGGCACGGCTTGTCCGTCATGGTCGTTTCCTACGAATGCGCTCGTGGAGATCTCGCCGGGGCTCGAGTCGGCGGCCGGTCAGTGATCTTCGTGGGCATGATACACCGACTGCTTGACGACGACACTGCCCTTGAGCTTGGCCGCGTGCAGGTTCAGCCCGAGCTCGGCCTCGTTGATCAGCTCGACCGCCTCGAGCGACCACTCGCCGCCGGCGCACTTGAACTTGAACTCGAAGCCCGCCTCGACCGCGCCCTCGAGCAGCTTCTCGGCGGTGCCCTCGGCGGCGCCGTGGGCCGCGTGCTCGGCGTGCTCGTGCAGGCTGTGGATGATGATCGCCGCGGCGTCGCCGGCGAGGTTGGCGCCGAAGCTCTTGAGCGCCTTCGAGCCGGCCTTGGCGCGGATGACGTTGATGATGCCGAGCACCATCGTGGCGCCGCCCTTGATCCAGTTCGCCACGCCGCCCTTGCACTCGACGACCAGCTCACCCTCGGCCTTGCCGCTCTCGGGCAACCACTCCTCGATCTCGCCTTTGACCTTGCCGAGCTTGGTGTCGACCGTCACGCCGATCTTCGTCTTCTCGCCCTTTTCGCGCTCGGTCTTCATCTGCCCGTCGTCGCCGCGCGAGAGCGTCGTCTTCGAGCCGCGCCCGCCCTGGCCCTCGACCTCGACGCCGGCGCCGATCGCGTCGCCCCCGACCCCCATCTTCGCCTCGACCCCGAGCAGCGCCTCGGCCTCGGCCGAGTCGTCCGCGTCCATCTCGGCGACCGCCTGCGCCTTGCGCGCCTCGTAGTCCTGGTCGCTGCCCCAGATCGCGCCGATGATCTGCCCGAGCGACCACGACTTGACGTCCTGTGCCATGTTGAGCACGGCGGTCCTGAACCAGGCCCACGCCTTGCCGATCGCGCTGGTCTTGTTCGCCGCCGCCTCCGCCGGGGCCTCTGCCTTGTGCGCCATCGCCGCCTGGCGCATCGAGGTCTCGACGCTGAGCCACATCAGCCGGCAGCACTCGCCGAAGCTGTCGCCCGAGGCCTTGAGGTTGTAGTCGCCGCACAGTCCGGCCATGAACTCGGCCTTGGCGATCGCCTCGGCGCCCACCTCCAGGCCGACGCCGATCCCGACGTGGAACTTGGCGGCCGTCTCGAAGCCGCCCTCCTTCTTCTTGCTGATCTCGAGCTCGATCTTGAGCCCGAGCTTGAGGATCCACGCCGTCGTGATCTGCCCTTCCAGCGCGAGCTTGACGGTCTTGCCGCCGGAGAGCAGCTCCTCGGGCATCTGCGCCACCGCCCCGAGGAAGCCGTGCATCGAGCTGTGCGCCCCGGCGTCGTGCGTGCCCTTGTCGACGACGGCCGGCTCCTCGTGGCCCTCGGTCTCGGCGGACTCGCTCTCGCCGCTCCCGCTCGCGGTGGTCGTGGTCGGTGGCGTGGTCGTCGTCGTTCCCCCGCCGCCCGGGCCGTCGGCCTTCATCTGGATCGGGGCCAGCGCCGCCGCGCCTTCGTCGAAGGACATGCCGCGCAGCTGTCCGCGCACCGCCGCGGCGCCTCCGCCACCCTGGGACTTGCCCTCGTCCTTGCGCTGTACCGGAGCCTGCCCCGAGGTCGTGGTGGTCGGCGTCGTGGTCGTCGTCTGAGCGGCCTGCGTCATGTCGCGATCCCCTTCATCGGGTGCACGTTTCGCGCTCGTCGAGACGGTCGGAGCGCGCCGCGATCACCTCCGGTGCGGGCGGGTCATGCCGCGCCGACCGGGTCTTGTCCTGCCGGGTGTCCGTCGCGCCCGCCGCTTACGGACTTCTGACCCTGCTTCAAGCACTTGCCCGAGCTTCATCCGGCGGTCAAGTGCCGCCGGCTGGTCAGATCTCTCAGCCGCGCGAACCCCGTGCGCAAACGCCCTCTTCACCTCGCTTCCAACGGCAACGCCGAGCCTGCATACTGCGCCGCGTGACAAGACCGATGAATCGCATTCGCATTACGTTTCCCGCGCTGGCCGTGCTCGTTCCCGCTCTGAGCCTCGCGCCTGCCTGCATCGCCGAGGGCGCGCGCACCGGCGCCGACACCGGCGGCCTGCCCGACGGCACCACGCCCGACGGCACCTCGGCCGACACCGACGGCGCCGATACCCTGCTGCCCGACACCGTCCTGCCTGACACCGTGCCGGATGACACAGGTGGCGACATCGCCTTCGACTCCTTCCACGACACCACCCCGTCGCCCGACGTGCCGCCCGGCACCTGCGGTGGCGACTTCGACTGTTTCGTCGTCGCGCCGCCCCCGTGCCACACCTGGACCTGCGTCAACGGTGCGTGCGAGGAGACGCCCGAGAGCGGCGCGAGCTGCGACGATGGCAACGCCTGCAGCGAAGGCGACTTCTGCGACCAGGGCGTGTGCGCCGCCGGCACCGTCGTCGACTGCACCGCGCTCGCCCCCGACTGCTGGACCTCGAGCGGCAACGACGTCTGCGATCCGCAGGGCGGCTGCCCGGGCGTCGGCGCCCCCGCTGGCAGCACGTGCGACGACGGCTTCGGCCTCGAGGTCGGCGCCTGTCACAATGGCTGGCTCGTGCCGTATGACGCGTGCGACGGCGTCGGCCACTGCCTCGACACGAGCTTCCTCGTGCCCCCGGGCGCGAACCCGCTGACCGGCACCTGGCACACCGTGATCTCGACTGCGCCGGTCTTCGACACCCACCACACGCTGCGGGCGCAGCTCGCCTTCGGCGCCGCCGGCGTGCTCGGCGCGAGCGACGTCTTCGCCACCGACACCGACTGGCGCGACAGCTTCATCGGCCGCGGCCGCGCCGGCGAGGGCAGCTACTGCCTCGATCTCCAGGGGCGCTTGTCCTTCACCCGCGACCCGCACGTCTACAGCGGGCTCGTCGACCCGAGCCGCTCGCTCATCGTCTTCGGTTCCCACGACGAGGCCGCGCTCGGTGTCGCCCTGCGCAACGCCGGCCGCCCCGAACAGGTCGACGGCCGCTACGCGATCGTCGCGACCGCGCACGCGCCCGGCACGACCTCCGGCCTGCAGACCTGGTACGGCGAGGTCGACCTCTTCGAGGGTTGCCTCGTCGGCGAGGGCATGCTGACGACGACCTCGGGGCTCGGCGGCACGCTCGCGCTCAGCGGCGGTGGCGCCGAGGTGTGCCTCGAGCCCGAGGGTGCGCTCTGGGGCTTCACCTTCGCGCTCGGCACGGGCGATGCGCTCACGGTCGTTCATTGGGCGGGCGCCATCGGGCAGGACGGCGAGATCCTGCTCCTCGACCAGGAGGACGTCTTCATGCGCCATGGCACGATCATGCTCGTGCGCGTGCGCGAGGACGTGCCGTCGGCGACGACGATGAGCGCGATCTGGGGCTTCGTCTCGCAACGCGGCGGCGCCTCCAGCGCGAGCGCGCCCGTCACCAGCGTTACCTTCGAGACCGGCTACTGGCAGCCCGGCTTCGACCAGCGCTCTCTCAGCGGGCAGGTCTTCACCGGGTCGGGCGAGCGCTCGTTCATCGGGCAGTGGTGGCTCACCAGCAACGGCGGACGCTATCACCAGCGCGCGTTCATCGGCTCCGAGGCGGTCCACCACACCGGCTACGTCTCGCCGAGCGCGAACCTGCTCGTCGCGTGGGTCGCGCAGCCGCCCGACGCGACGCTCGACGAGCCACAGCTCTTGCGTCTCACGCCCTGGGAGGGCTCGCTCCTCGTCGGCGTGCGCCAGGTCGCGTTCGAGGATCCGCTCTTCCCCTGAACTCCCAGAGGCGAGCTAGCAGCAGCCGCAGGCGCATTCGTCCGACAACGCGACGATCATGCAGAGCTCGCGCAGCGCCTCGGCCGAAAGGCCCGGGGTGAGCGCGGTCAGCGGCGCGAGCCGTTCGACCGGGACGCGGTCCTGGCCGATGAAGGACACGTCACCTTCGATCACGTGCGGCAGCGCCTCGCACAGGGTGACGCAGCCCTTGCCATCCGCGGCGCAGCTGCGTGCGGCGTGCGTGATCGCCTGCTCGCGCAGCTTGCGGCTGGCCGCCTCGTCCTCGTTGACGTCGGCGGCGCGCAGGCATGGCTCCGCGCTGCGCTCGTCCTTGCAGCGCTTGTCGAGGATCTCGCTCGCCCGCCGCCTGAGCGCGGCGCCCTCGGACGGATCATGCTCCGCGACGTAGGCCGCCGCTTCGAGGCACACCTCGGGATCAACCTGGTCCTCGCAGCGCTTCGCGAGGCTGGCGACGGCGTCGGCGAGCAGGCGCCGGGCCGACGCCTCGCCTTCGCGGGCGAGCTGCTCGCACGCGGTGGCCGAGCCGTGCTGGCAGGCGAGGCGGCGCAGGCGCAGGTGGCTCGCCGCGTCGCCCCAGTCGTCGATCAACGCCTGGAGCCGATCACAGCCCGCGACCGATCCCGCGACGCACGCCTTCTCGAAGAGCGCTTGCGCATTCACGAAGTCGGCGAGGCCGAGCGGCTCGCGCGCCGTGCGCTCGGCGCCGATCCACTCGCCGGCCGCGAGGCACGCGGCCGCGTCGCCGCATGACGCCCTGGCGCGCGCGCTGACCTTGTCCACCCAGGGATCGTTCAGATCGATCCCGGCGGCGTCGAAGGCGACGGCGCCGCCGAGCGCGAGACAGCTCGTGTCGTCGCCGCGCTCGCAGGCGGCCTCGCACACGCCGGCGGCCGCCTCGCCGAAGCGATCGTCCCAGAAGACGCCGTCGATCGGCTCGTCCCGGCCGTGGCACCCGATGTTGCCGCAGGCGGCGTGGTCGCCCATGCGGCACGCCTTCTCGACGAGTCGCGCGGCGCGGCGATCGGCGTCGTCGTCGCCGCCGGTGTGCTCGCCGGCGAGCGCGCACGCGCGCGCCACCTCGGGCGCGTCCCCGCCGTCGGCCTCGCAGCGGCGCGTGAGGGCCTCGACGACGCGCGCCCGAGCCTCGGCGTGCAGCGCATCGTCGATGCGCGTGGCCGCGAGGTGCTGGCGGCAGGCGGCGACGCTCCCGGCGCGACAACCGTCCAGGCTCACCGCGCGCGAGGCCGCGCAGGCGGCCGGCAGACGAGCCGACGCGGGCTCGTCGCGGGTGCCGACGACGCGCACCTCGGACACGGCCAGGTCGTTCCACTTCGTGCCCCGGTGGATCGCCTCGACGTGCACGCGGATCCAGGTCACGGCGCGCGGGCTCCAGCGCACCTCGTGGAAGCCGCGCCTGTCGGCGGCGAGCGCGAGCGCGTGGTCCGTGCCGTCGGAGAGCTCGATGCGCGCGTGCGCGACGCGGTTGTTGAGCACGAAGAGATCGCCCAGCGCGTCGCGCTTCTGCAGACCGTTGGCGAGATCGAGCCCGGCGACGAGCGCGCCCGCGGGCAGGCGCAGCTCGAACCACTGACCGACGCCGCCGCGGCGCTTGTCGAGCGGCTGCCAGCTCGTGGTGAGGTCACCGTCGACGAGCTGCGCGGCGCTGAAACGATAGCCCTTCCAGGGCGGCAGCACGCTCGACGCGACGGCCTCGCGCACGGGGATCGGCGCCAGGGCGGGGGCGGCGTCCGCGGGGCCATGCGACCGCGCCCAGGATGCGGCGGTCGTCGTCGCGGCGCAGAGCCGATCCACGGCCGCGCACGCGTCGAGGAGGCCGGTCGCGCAGCGTGAAGCAGGAGACGCGAGCGCGCGCTCGAGGCGTGCGTTGGCGAAGGCTTCATCGCGCGGGCGACCACAGCCGGCGATCGCGCGCAGGCCGACGAACCGGCAGGCCTCCGCCTCGCCACCGTCGCAAGCCGCCTCGGCGAGCTCGTGCGCGCGCCGATCGTGCTCGGGCACGAGCGCGGCGTCGGGGGTGTCGTCCGGATCGCCCAGCGGCTCGTCGCACCCGAGATCGCGGTTGCGGTCGGCGACGAAGGCGCAGGCTTTCCAGCTGCCCAGGGTGCAGGCTTTGCGGTTGCTCGCGAGTGGATCGACGCCGGGCACGTCGGCGAGCGTGTAGATCGAGTAGCGGATCCGGTCATCGAGCTCGCGCTCTTCATGCGCGCGCTCGATGCAGGCCGTCGCGTCACCGGCCTCGCAGCCGAGCCGCGCGCGGTAGGCGGTCAGCGGCGGGATCGCCGGGACCCCCGGCGTCGGCGTGGCGTTGGGCTCGGGGGTGGCCGCTGGCTCGGGAGCGGGCGCCGGCGCGGGAGCGGGCGCAGGTTCCGGAGCGGGCGCCGGTGCCGGCTCGAGCGGCAGCGCTCGGGACTCCGCGGGCTCGGCCGGTGACGGCTCCTTGCCGCCGCACGCGAAGAGCGCCGCGCAGATGACGATCGATACGCGCATCAGAACGCCCCCACGACCCCGAGGTGCAGGCCGACCTCGTCGGAGAAGTCGGAGAAGTCGTAGTACTCGGCGGAGATCTTGACCCGCCAGTCGCGAACGAGGCCGACGTTGGTGCCGAGGGTGTAGCGCAGGACGGCGGAGTCCTTGCGCAGCTCGCTGGCGAGCGTGACGTTGCCCTGGCGGCGCATGCCGTCGACGCGCGCGACGCCCTCGAGCGGGCCGAGCGGGAAGGTGAGCTCGCTGTAGAAGCCGGACTTGAGGAAGTACGGATCGAAGGTGCCGTCGGCGCCGGGCCCATAGCGGAAGCGGCTCTCGGGATCATCGCCGAGCGCCATCTCGGTGCGCCTCAAGAGCACCTCGTTGCGCCAGGTCCAGCGCTCGATGCGCAGCATGAGATCGGCGCCGAGCAGGAGCACGTCGAGCTCGCCGTCTGGATCGTAGGTCCCGTACATCGCCGACGCGCCGACGGCGATGAAGAGCGCGCCGACGTCGAAGCGCAGCGACAAGCGCCCGCCGACCGACGGGCTCGAGTTGTTGTCGACGTAGTAGGCCTCGCCCGAGCGCGACTGCACGAAGTCGACGTCGCTCGCGTCGCTGCCGCCGCGCAGCCCACCGATCACATAGGCGGTGATCTCGAGGTCGGCGCACTCGGAAAGCGCCGGCGCGTACGAGACCTGCATCCCGGAGTCGACGTAGGGCGCGGGCAGGATGCTCATGTTCCAGTCGCGCAGGTGCAACATGCGGCCCATGTCGTAGGGCAGGGGCTTGTCGGAGGTGAGGTGGTTGGCGGGGTCGTGGCGTGCCTGGAAGTCCCCGAAAGAAGGGGTAAATCTGCCGGCGCGCAGGGTGAGATCGTCGAGGCGGAAGTCGACGTAGGCGGCGCCGATCTCGAAGCCGTGGCAGCCGTAGCAGGTCTTGACCTGCGCGGCGATGTGATCGCTCACGTCGGCCGAGAGCTTGAGCGAGAGCTCGGTGGTGAAGCCGTCGAAGACGAAGTCGCGCGCGCGCTCGTCGGTCGGCACCCACAGGTAGTCGAGCTGCACGCTGCCGGCGAAGTTGACGTCGGCGGCGCGCGCGAACCCGCTGGCGGCGAGCGCGGAGACGAGGAGGATGCCGAGGTGACGGGGGTGGCGCTTCATCGCGTCAGTCGTCCTTTGCGCCCTCGGCGATCCAGTCGTGTACGAAGCGCAGCTCGGCTCCGGACAGAAACGGTGGACCGTCGAAGGGCATGCGGCTGCCAAAGGGCGGGCCGGGCAGGAGCTTCCGGTAGAGGACCGACTCGCACGGCTGTCCGGGCACGACGATGTTGCGGCTCGAGTTGAAGCCGCCCCGCATCAGCGCCGCGTGACTCGTCAGCTCGAGGCCGCCGGTCATGAAGCCGACGGCGCCGTCGGCGCGCGGGTCGTGGCACGGCGTGCAGCCGCCGTGCTCGCGCAGGAAGAGCGGCAGCACGTCGCGCGCGAAGCTGACGTCCTGATCGGGATCGCTGTCCCCGTCGTCGCAGCGCTCGGCGATCGGGTCGCCCACGTCGGGCTCGAGCTCGCACGCGGGTAGGAGCAGGAGGCTCAGGAGCAGCGCTCTCACCGGGCCTCCGTGTCGGTCGGGGGTGGGCGGATCGGCAGGTTGAGCACCGTGCCGAGCGGGTGTAGCGCGATGGTGCGGTCCGGATCGGGCGCGCCGTCGCTGAAGAGATCGGCGGCGCGCATCAGGTCGGAGGTCGCGTCCGAGCCCGAGCGGTCGATGAACTCGCCGTCGGTGACGACGGCGTCGACGACGGAGACCATGTCCGTGTAGTCCGGATCTCCGGGGGCGGCCGCGAAGAGATCGTTGCTGTCGAGGAGATCGCCGTCGCGGGTCATGTCGACCCCGCGCTCGGCCTCGGAGAGGGGCTCGCCGCCTTCGCGTCGCAGCCGATAGACCGGCGGGGTGGCCACCGCCAGCGCGTCGACCGGGACGGCGCTGAAGCTGAAATAATAAACGCGGGAACCCTTGTAGTACGCGATGTTGGGCGTCAGCGCCGAGCTCGCGTCGCCGGGCTCCGCCTCGAGCCGCGCCTCGGGGAGCACGACCGGGCAGTTGATCGCCAGCGGCACCGTGACCGAGCCGCGCACGAGCCCCTGGCGAAAGGCTTCGTCCATCGCGGCGAAGGAGGTGATGACCTCGCCGGCGAAGCGCTCGGTGACCGGCCAGAGCACGACCAACCACCACGGGCTGTATCCGGGATCGCCCGGGATGGCGTCGAAGATCGGCGGATGGTCGGAGAGCGGGTTGAACCTGCCCTGCGGCGTCTCGAAGGCGCCCTGCTCGGCCTCCTCGACCAGCATGTAGAGCGGGATCGGCGCGGGCGAGGCGGGCCCGAGGTCCCAGTACCAGACGCGCTCGCCGTGCGCGAAGGCCGAGCGCAGCGGGATGTAGTCGCCGTCGACGCCGTCGGCGCGGTCGAGCGCGGCGCGCGCGTTCGGATCGTCGGTGAGGTCGGGCACCTCGCTGCCGGCGGGCAGGACGAGGTCGGGGCGGGCCACCTCGTCCGAGACGAGCGGATCGAGGCAAGCGACGAGCGCGCCCGCCAGGACGAACGGGAACAGCGCGCGGGCGTAGGCGCTCGGGTGTGGCGTGCGAGGGTTCAAGGGGGCTCCGAGACGGTGACGGGGGCGTGCGGGCTCACCGAGAGCGAGAAGCTCGCGCTCACGCTGCCGGTGTCGGGGCGCTGCCGGCTGCGCGCCCGCGTGAGCGCCTGACGCGCGCACGCGCTGAAACCCTCGAGCGCGAAGGCGCCGAGAGAGACCTCGGTCGCCTGGCCGTCGATGTCGATCACCAGGCTGCCGCTGACCCGGCCGCCGGCGTCGCGACCCGCGGCCTGCGCCGCTGCGCGATAACACTGTTCGAGCGCGGGGCGGATCGCGTCGAGCGCGCGCTGCACCGTCGAGCCCGGCAGCGAGCCCCTGACGTCGAGGTCGCGGACCGCGACGCTGGCCGCCAGCGCCGGTCGGGTCTGCGGTGCGCGCGGCGCGACGGGCTCGGGCGGCTCGGGCGTGGGCGGTCGCGGGGGCACCGCGGCGGCCGGGGTGGGCGCATCGCCGCGGGTCGGCGCCGTGGCGGTCGGCGGCGCGGCGGGCTCGTCCGCGGTGGTCGGCCTGGCGACCTCGGGGGGCGCCGGTGACGTCGGCTCCGCGACCGGCGCCGGGCTCGGCTCGCGTGGCTCGCGCGGCGCGTCGCGCAGGATCGGATCGACGGTCACGACCTTGGGCGCCTTCGCCTCGCGCGGCTTGTCGGGGGTGCGCCTTGGCGCGAGCGGCTCGGCGGGCGGGGCGCGCTCGGCCTCTGCCGTGGGCGCTTCGGGCTCGGGCGCGGGGGGCGGTGCGGGCTCGGTCGGTGCGGGCGCGGCGGTCGGCGCGGGCTCGGTCTCGGCCAAGGGCTCGGTCGGCGATGGGCGCGGCTCGATCTTCGCCGCTTCGGGCGCCTCGTCGGCGATCCTGACCGGCGCGGGCACCTCGAGCGGCGGCAGCGCGCGCGCCAGCTCGCGCCGCGCGAGCGCCGGGGTGTCATCGGGGCCCGCCGGCCGCGTGAGCGCCCAGACCAGGGCCGCGCCCCCCAACAGGACGAGCAGGGCCGCGAACGGCCAGAGCGCGCGCTTGCGGTCGGCGGTGCGCGCCTGGGGCGTCGCGGGGTCCGGCGTCGCGCTCGCCGTCGCGGCCCCGGGCGGCGGCGCCGCGGTGGGGGCGAGGATCGCCGCCGGCGGCGGGCCCACGACCGGGCGCGGCATGCCGGGCGAGGTCACCGGGCGCATCTTCGGCGACGAGTCCGAGCGCAGGCCGATCGCCTCGGGCAGCGCCAGGAGCGCCGAGCGCATCGCGCGCGCCGACGGGTAGCGCCGATCGGGGTCCTTGGCGAGCGCCTTCATGATCACCGCTTCGAGCCGCTCCGAGAGCTCCGCGCGGAGCGTGCGCGGCGCGCGCGGCGTGTCGTTGACGTGCGCGAGCATCGTCTCGAGCGCGGTGCCGCCATGGAAGGGCACGTCGCCGGTGACCATCTGGTAGAGCAGCACGCCGACCGAGTACGCGTCCGAGCGCGGGTCGACGCCGAGGCCCTGGGCCTGCTCGGGCGACATGTACTCGGGCGTGCCGGCGACGTCGCCGCTGGCGGCGCTGGGGCGCTCGAACGCGAGGGTGGCGATGCCGAAGTCGAGGACCTTGACGTGCTCGATGTCCTGGCCGTCGTCGTCGACCCACGGCACGAGCATGATGTTGGCCGGCTTGAGGTCGCGATGCACGATGCCGTATTCGTGCGCCTCGGCGATGGCGGCGAGCACCTGGACGGCGATGCCGATCGCGCGCCGCGGGGGCAGCGGGCTCTGCTCGGCGAGGAGCTCCGAGAGGTTGCGCCCCTCGAGGTACTCCATGACGAGCCAGCAGTCCTCGCCCTCGGCGGCGTAGTCGAGGATGCGCACCGAGTTGGCGTGGCGGAGCAGGCTCGCCGAGCGCGCCTCGGTCATGAAGCGCATGCGCGCCTCGGAGGTCGCGCTCGTGACGAGGCCGAGCATCTTGACGGCGACGATGCGGTCGAGCGCGACGTGGCGCGCGAGCCAGACGGTGCCCATCGAGCCGTTGCCGATCTGCGACAAGAGCTCGTACTTGCCGTCGCCGATGAGGCGGCCTACTCGCGAGCGAGCCGACATCGGTGCCAAACCTCCGGGCGTCTGATTGGGAGCGGGGCTTATCGACCCGTGGATACCCCAGCATACGCAGCTACGGGCGAGACGCCAAATCGGCTACCCGACGAAATGCGATCTCTTGCGATGTGGGCCGTAGCGGCGTCGCTGGGCGTTTTTCCCCCGGCGGGCGAGCCGGATCCCGGAGCGTGAGCGAGGGCACGCGGTGCGCCGCCGCCTCCGTGTCGCTGCGAGACCGGGATCACAATCCTTTTACAGCCGGGTGACGGGCGGTTCACCCGGCCGGCGTCGCGATCGGCCATCATGGCCTCGTGTCGCGCCCAAGGAGGTCGTCATGTCCGCTTCGCCCCGTGTCCTGCGCCTGTCCACCCGCTGCTCGGCGCTGGTCGCGCCGCTCCTCCTGGCGCTCGCCGCCGCGCCCGCCACGGCCCAGCAGGTGCGCGTCGAGACCGCGCTCGACTTCTCGGTGCTCGAGGCCAACGTCAAGCGCACCGCGTACCTGCGCACCGCGCTTACCGGCTTCGAGCTGCGCGGAGAGCGCGCGCGGGCGCCGCTCAACGTCGCCATCGTCATCGACAAGTCCGGCTCGATGCAGGGCAACAAGATCGAGCAGGCCAAGGCCGCGGCGCGCGCGGCCCTCACGCAGTTGCGCGACGACGACATCGTCGCGATCGTCGCGTACGACGACACCGTCGAGGTGCTGGTGCCCGCCACCAAGGTCAGCGACCGCGCGACCATCGAGCGCGGGATCCAGCGCCTGCACGCGGGTGGCATGACCGCGCTCTTCGCCGGCGTGGTGAAGGGCGCGACCGAGGTGCGCAAGTTCCTGAGCCGCGACCGCGTCAACCGCGTGATCCTGCTCTCCGATGGGGCGGCCAACGTCGGGCCGGCGAGCGCGGGCGAGCTCGGGCGCCTGGGGGCGACGCTGCGCAAGGAGGGGATCGCGGTCACCACGGTCGGGCTCGGGCTCGGCTACAACGAGGATCTCATGGTGCAGCTCGCCCAGGGCAGCGGCGGCCAGCACGTCTTCATCGAGCACGAGCGCCAGCTCAGCCAGGTCTTCCGCGAGGGCTTCGGCAACCTCGCGTCGATCGTCGCCAAGGAGGTCGTCGTGACGATCGTGCTGAGGGAGGGCTTCCGCCCCGTGCGCGTGCTCGGCGGGCCGGGCGAGACGGTCGACATCGTCGGCCAGCGCGTGACGATCCAGAGGCCGGCGCTCTACGCGCAGCGGCTCGACGACCTGGTGCTCGAGGTGGAGGTGCGGCCGCTGCCGCCGCAGATGATCGAAGTCGCCAGGGTCGAGGTGAGCTATCACAACGTCGCCACCAACGCGACCGACAAGGTGTCGATGGCGATCAAGGTCGAGCTCACGACCGACCGCGAGCGCGTCTCGCGGAGCGAGGTCCCGGCGGTCAAGGTCGCGGTCCTCGAGCGCCTCGCCAACGAGAAGAGCTGGCAGGCGATCCAGCTACGCGACCAGGGGCGCGTCGAGGAGGCGCGCCGTCTCCTCGAGGACAACGCCAAGACCCTGGGTGAGGGCGCGAGCCGCTACCAGTCGGACACGCTCGACAAGCTCTCCAAGGAGTACGACTTCGACGCCGACAACCTCGAGGGCGAGCACTGGGGCAAGCAGCGCAAGGTCATGAACCGGCGCAACGTGCAGTCGCCCTACGAGCTCGACGAGAACCTCTTCTGAGACCGGACCGTGGCGAGGGTGGCTGCGTCGGCGTCGTTTGCGCCGAAGGGCGGCAACGGGTAGCCTGTAGTCGGCGTCGGGGAGGCGTCACCTCCTTGGGAGTATCAACGCGCGTGCACATTCTGCGTGCCGCCATACGGCAATGCCGCAAACGAGGTCCGTGCCAGGCGGGCGGCCACGGGGGCCGCCCCTGCGTTGGTCGTCGCATGCTCGCGCTCGCGGGCCTGCTGGCGCTCGGTGCGCTCGGTGCGTGCGGCGACTCGGGCAAGCGTCCGCTCGGCGCGGACTGCAGCGCCTCCGACGAGTGCCTCTCCGGTCTCTGCGTCGCGGGGGCGTGCCTCGACCCCGCGGCCGACGACGACCAGGACGGCCTCAGCAACGGGCTCGAGTCGGCGCTCGGGTCGAACCCGCAAAGCGCGGACAGCGACGCCGACGGCCTCAGCGATCCCGACGAGCTCGCGATCGACCTGTCGTTGCACGATATCGACGGCGACGGGCGCGCGGACGTGATCGAGAGCGCCACGGCGGATGCCGACGGCGACTGCGTGACCGATCAATACGACGCGGACGACCGGACCCCGGCGAGCGACGTCTCGGCGATGGTCCCGGCGGTCTGCCCGCACGCGGGGATCTGCGGCGAACAGGCGAGCCGCTTGCGCGCGGCGTGCCCCGACGGGGTCACCGCGGTCTGCGTCTTCGACGAGGTCGAGGGCTACGCCGACCCGGAGCGCGCGTGCGACGGTCGCGACGACAACTGCGACGGGCAGGTCGACGAGGCCGATCGCTGCCGGCGCGCGCAGGCGTTCATCGCGCCCGGAAGCGGCGGGACGACGGCGGCGACCAGCCGCTATCGCGCGACCCTCGTGCTCGGCCAGCCGGCGACCTCGTCGTCGCGCTCGGCGCGGCACGTCTTTCACCTTGGCGGCAACCCCGTGGTGTCGCCCGCCGCGGAGTCGACGCCATGATCAATCACCGTTCGTTGGCCGGTGGGATGACAGCCGCCCTGGCCATGCTCGTTCTGATCGGTGCATGGGTCGCGCCGGCCGAGGCGCGCCCGCCGAGGCTCTTCCCGATCCAGGGGGTGCTCACCGACGCCGACGGGGTGCCGCTCGAGGGGCCGACGCGCCTGCGCTTCGCGCTCTACGACGAGCTCGCCGCCGCGACCCCGCTGTGGGTGGAGGAGCGCGCCGACGGCGACGAGGTCGTGCTCGAGGGCGGCTACTTCACGGTCTACCTCGGCGAGATCCAGGCGCTCGATCCGGCGGTGCTCGGTCCCGCGCGCGAGCTCTGGCTCGGGCTGACGGTGGCGGACGACCCGGAGGAGCTGCCGCGCATGCAGCTCGTGTCGGTGCCGTATGCGCTGCTCGCCGAGGACGTGCGCGGGGACATCGCGCCGCGCTCGGTGAGCGTCGGCGGGAACGTGGTGATCGATGCCGAGGGGCGCTGGGTCGGGCCGAGCGCGGGGCTCGTCGGGCCGGAGGGGCCGATCGGACCCGTGGGGCCGGCAGGGCCGGAGGGGCCGGCGGGGCCGGCGGGGCCGGAGGGGCCGGCGGGGCCGACCGGACCGGAGGGGCCGGCGGGCGAGTCGGTAGTGGCGATGAGCCTCGAGGTCGGTGACGCGGAGTGCACGTATGGCGGCGTCATGTTCGTCGTCGGGCTCGAGACCTCGTACGTGTGCAACGGCGCGCCGGGCGCGGCCGGCGCGCAGGGACCGAGCGGGCCCGCGGGTGCGGTCGGGTCGATCGGGCCGCAAGGTCCCGCAGGGCCGGCCGGGGCGACGGGGCCGGCGGGGCCGGCCGGGCCGAAGGGTGATCCGGGCGCGACGGGGCCGGCGGGTCCCGCGGGTGTGGATGGCGCGGTCGGTCCCGCGGGTCCGGCGGGTGCGACGGGTCCGGCGGGTCCCGCAGGCGCGACGGGCCCCGCAGGTGCGACGGGACCGGAGGGTCCACAAGGACCGGAGGGACCGGAGGGTCCACACGGACCGGAGGGACCAGAGGGACCGGAGGGCCCACAAGGACCGGAGGGACCGGAGGGTCCGCAAGGGGACCCCGGAGCCTCCGGAGCGGACGGACGCACGGTGCTCAACGCTGCGCTCGACCCGACGAGCACCGATGGTCAGATCGGCGACTTCTTCGTCAACGTCACGAGTTGGCACATCTTCGGCCCGAAGTCCGCCGATGGCTGGCCCGCCGGGGTCCTTCTGATCGGGCCCGAGGGCGACCCGGGCGAAAAGGGCGAGACCGGCGAGACCGGCGCGACCGGCCAGACCGGACCTCAAGGCGATCCGGGCGCGGACGGCAAGGACGGCCGCACGGTGCTCGGAGGCCTCGTCGATCCCGGCCTCGAGGACGGCGTCACGGGTGACTTCTACATCAACACGGCAGCGTGGACGATCCACGGCCCCAAGACCGATGTGGGCTGGCCGGCGGGCGAGAGCCTCATCGGTCCCAAAGGTGACCAGGGCGAGACCGGCGCGACGGGCCAGACCGGACCCCAGGGCGACCCGGGCGAGAAGGGCGAGACCGGCGCGACGGGCCAGACCGGACCTCAGGGTGATCCGGGCGCGGACGGCAAGGACGGGCGCACGGTGCTCGGTGGCCTCGTCGATCCGGACTTCGAGGACGGCGTCGTGGGCGACTTCTACATCAACACGGTGGCGTGGACGATCCACGGCCCGAAGACCGACGTCGGCTGGCCGATCGGTGAGAGCCTGATCGGTCCCGAAGGTGAAAAGGGCGAGACCGGTGCCACCGGCCAGACCGGGCCTCAAGGTGACCCGGGAGCCGCCGGCAAGGACGGGCGCACCATCTTCAGCGGTACCGGCAACCCGGATGTCGAGCTCGGCGTCGCCGGCGACTTCTACCTCGACACCGAGGCGAGCCGGCTCTTCGGTCCGAAGTCGGTCGAGGGATGGGGCCCCGGCGTGAGCCTCGTCGGCCCGCAGGGACAGCCCGGCACCAACGGCACCAACGGCCGGACCATCTTGAACGGCGCGGGCCCGCCGAGCTCCGGCCTCGGTGTGATCGGCGACTTCTACATCGACACGACGAACGTGCGCATTCACGGCCCGAAGACCGTCGGCGGCTGGCCGAGCGGAGTCGACCTGCAAGGCGTGGACGGAAGCGACGGCGCCGACGGTCGCACCATCCTCAACGGGGTCGGCGAGCCGCCCCCGGATCTCGGCGCCGACGGAGACTTCTACCTCGACACCGGGTCGAGCTGGCTCTTCGGCCCGAAGACGGCAGACGGTTGGGGCCCCGGGGTAGGGCTCGTCGGGCCGGAGGGACAGGCCGGCACCCCCGGTACCAACGGCAAGACCATCTTGAACGGCACGGCCAACCCGCCTTCGAATACGCTCGGCACCAACGGGGACTTCTACCTCAACACCGACCTGAGCCTGCTCTTCGGGCCCAAGACCGGCGGGGCCTGGCCCACGCCCGGGGTGTCGCTCGTCGGGGAGGACGGCGCGCAGGGGCCAGAAGGGCCGCAGGGTCCATCGGGCATCGTCGGTGCCTTCGACCTGGAGTTCACCGAGCCCCTCCAGGTGCCGGCCGACAAGTGGACGCTGATCGGCCCCGCAAAGGACATCAGCAACTACCAGGGGAGCGGCCTCTTGATCCACGCGAGCTTTTCCTTCCTCGGAGACGGTCAAGGGCAGCAGTTCGTCGAGGCCGGGGTCTGTACGGGAAGCGCTGTCGGCGGCGTCGTCACTCCACCGACGTGGACGCTTCGCGCAACCATCACCAGCACGACCCAGCCAATCCCGGTGTCCGCGCAGCTCAAGCCGGATGAAGGCAGCAGCTTCTGGGTTGGTCCGTGCGTGCGCTCGCAGATCTCGATCACCATCGACAGCGGGATCGGCTACGGCATGATCCTTCAGTGATGCATGGCGATCGCGAACGGAGCTTCGAGCCCCAGTGACCCCCAACCGCCGCCTCGCGCTCCTTCTCGTCGCGATGGTGCTCCTGCCGCTCGTCGCGGTCGGCGTCATCGGCTGGCGTCTGGTCGGTGACCAGGAGGCGCTGGCGCGTCACGAGGTCGCGCGCGCTTTCGGCGAGCGCCTGAAGAGTCTCGATCAGGCGGTACAGACGATCGTGCGCGGGCTCGAGCGCGACCTGGCGCGCCAGGCGGCCGGGCTGCCGCGCACCCAGGATCCGCAGCCGCTGCGCGAGGCGCTCGCGCGCATGCCGCGAACCTCGCTCGGGTTGGTGCTCGACGGCCGCGGGCGCCTGGTCTTCCCGCCGCTCGGCCACGGCGAGGTCTCGCAGCACGAGCTCGCCTTCCTCGAGCGCACGCGCCCGATCTGGGAAGGCGGGGTGCTCGAGGCCGCGGCGCTCCTCGGCGAGCTCGACGGCAAGGGCGGCGGACCCGACCGCGGCTGGCTCGGCTACTTCTTCGGTGGCGGGCAGCACTTCCTGTGGTGGCTCGCGGACGGCAAGCGCGTGGTCGCGCTCGACGTGAGCGGCATCGATCTGATGACCGAGCTCGTCTCGCAGCTCCCCGACACGCCGCTGCCGGTCGAGGGTGACGTCGCCGAGCGCACCGTGCTCGCCGACGCGACCGGGCGCGTGGTCTACCAGTGGGGCCACCGCGAGCCGGCGCGCGACGAGAAGCCCAAGGCGACGATCGGCCTGTCCGAGCCGCTCGAGTCGTGGACGCTCAAGCACTACGCCGCCGAGAGCTCGCTGCCTGGCGCCATCGCCGGCACGCTCAAGACCGCGCTCGTCGGCGGGCTCCTGGCGCTGGCGCTCGCGCTCGGGGCCGGGGCCTGGCTCATCTGGCGGGCGCGCACGCGCGAGAGCCGGCTTGCCGCCCAGCGCGTCTCCTTCGTCAACCAGGTCTCGCACGAGCTCAAGACCCCGCTGACCAGCATCCGCATGTACGCCGAGCTGCTCGAGCAGGCGCACGCGGACGCGGAGCTGCCCGCCGATGACCCGGCGGTGCGCCACCTGGCGGTGATCACGCGCGAGAGCGATCGCCTCTCGCGCATGATCAAGAACGTGCTGACCTTCGCGCGCGGACAGGAAGACCGGCTCGCGATCGCCCGGCGCGCGGTCGTACCCGACGAGGTGGTCGAGGCGACGCTGGCGACCCACGGGCCTGCGCTCGCGCAGGCGAAGATCGCCGTCGAGACCGAGCTCGCCGCGCGTCGTACGGTGCGCGTCGATCCCGACGCGCTCGAGCAGATCCTCTCGAACCTGCTCTCGAACGTCGAGAAGTACGCGCGCGCGGGCGGCTGGGTGAAGGTGTCGACGCGCTGGCTCGACGAGGGTGGCGGGCGCCTCGTCGTGCGCGTCGTCGATCGCGGCCCGGGGATCGCCAGGGCGCAGCGCGAGCAGGTCTTCGAGCCGTTCTGGCGCGCCTCCGACAAGCTCTCCGACGGCGTGACCGGCACGGGCATCGGCCTCGACATCGCGCGGCGCCTGGCGCGCTTGCACGGGGGCGAGCTGCGGGTCGTCGACGGCGAGGGGCCGACTGGGGCAACATTCGAGCTCGCGATACAGGCCGAGCCGGCAGACAAGGAAGCGTAGCGCATGAAGGTGTTGATCGCCGAGGACGACGAGGGCATTCGCCAGGGTCTCAAGGAGGTCCTCGAGTCCGAGGGCTATCGGGTCGTCGAGGCGGCGGACGGGCAGGAGGCGCTCGCGAAGTTCGACGGCGAGGAGCCGGAGCTCGTGCTGCTCGACATCATGATGCCGAAGATGAACGGCTACGACGTGTGCAAGGCGCTCCTCGCCAGGCGCCCGTCGCTGCCGGTGATCTTCATCTCCGCCAAGAGCGAGGAGATCGATCGCGTGGTCGGGCTCGAGCTCGGCGCGGACGACTTCATCTCCAAGCCCTTCGGCGTGCGCGAGGTCGTCGCGCGCATGCGTGCGGTCACGCGGCGGATCTTCAAGTCCAAGGCACCCGAGCGGCGTGAACCGGAGGTCGTCGAGGTCGGCCACCTCCGGGTCTTCCCGCAGGAGCTGCGCGCCAAGAGAGGCGACGAGCTCATCGACCTCTCGCTGCGCGACGTGAAGATCCTGCTCCTCCTGCAGCGCGAGAAGGGCCGCGTCGTCACGCGCGAGATGCTCTTCAACGAGTGCTGGGACATGCAATATCTGCCGAACTCGCGCACGATCGATCAGCACATCTCCAAGCTGCGCAAGCGCGTCGAGCTCGACCCGAACAACCCCACCCTGATCACCACGGTGCACGGGGTCGGCTACCGCATCGAGTGACGGCCCCGCTGGACGACGGGGCGCGCGCTCGGTATGAGAGCGGCGCACAAAGCTCCGCGGGGTAATCGATGGGGATCTTTCGCACGCTGTATCGGGAAGCCCGGGTGATCCTCGGCTTCAAGCCGCCGGCCGAGACCGCGAGCCAGATGGCCGAGCGCATCTGCGGCGAGGTCAAGGGCGAGCTCGGCGGCAAGAAGTCGCAGCACGGCGAGGACTGGTTCCTCGACGCGAAATTCCAGGGGCGCGAGACCAAGATCCTCTTCGAGGCCGAGGCGCGGCGCGCGGTGATCCAGCTCGCCTCGTCGCTCGAGGGCGGCCCGCTCTTCGTGCTGGTCTCGGCGCAGTCCGAGCGCGAGACCCCGCCCGGCGAGGAGCGCCACGCCGTGACCAACGGGCTCTTCGCCCAGGGCGCGCCGCGCGACGTCAAGGTGATGTCGGATCTATGGAAGGCGCTGCCGACCGGGGCGCGTGGCAACATCACCTCGCTCGTCAACAAGCACCGCGGCGAGCTGCGCTACGAAGACGGCCTCGTGCGCTTCGAGCCGGAGACGACGATGCTCGATGGGCCGAGCGCGAAGTACAACGTGATGAGCCTGCTCCAGACCCTGCACTCGCTCGTGACCGAGATGGAGACGGCGTGGTCCGATCTGTGAGAACCGGCCTCTCCGCTGTCGCGTGCGCGCTCGCGCTCGTCTGCCTCGGCGCCGTCTCCGCCCGACCTGCGCTCGCCGCCCTGCCCGAGGGCTACGACCCCGAAGACACGATGCGGCTCCAGGGGGGCATCGCCTTCTTCGGCGCCTCACTCGAGTCCGCGGTGCCCGTCGGCGGTGAGATCCACCTCGAGCTCGTCTACGGCGCGTCGGCGCCGCTGCCGCCCGACGTCTACTCGTTCGTGCACTTCGAGTCGCTCGGCGCCGACTGTCGTTTCGTCGACGACCGCCGCCCGCCGCCGCCGGTCGACGGCATCATCCGCCACGCGCTCACCGTGCGCGTGCCAGCCGATAAGCCCGCCTGCGAAGGCGCCACCCTCGAGCTCTACACCGGCCTCTACGATCGCAAGACCGGCGTGCGCGTCGCCATCGAGCGGCCGACCTTCCTCGACGACCGCATGCACGCCGGCTACCTCGAGCTCCTGCCCAAGGACGCCGCCCCCGGCCCCAAGCGCACGCTCCTGCCCTCGGACATGTCGGGCCGCGCGTTCTGGGCGCACGTCGCGCCGTGGACCGGCTGGCTCGCCGGGATCGCGCTGGCGTGCCTCATCGCCTGGTACGTCGCGCGCCGCCGCCGCGGCCAGCCGCCCAAGGTCTTCGAGCCAGAGGCGCCGCTCACCGCGCGCACGCGCCGCCTGCGCACCGCCTTCTACGTGCTCGCCCTCGGCGTGCCGATGCTGCTCTCGCTCCTGGCGGGCCTCGACTACATCAAGGACGACGCCTACATCTCGTTCCGCTACACGCACAACCTCGTCGAAGGGCACGGCCTCGTGTTCAACCCGGGCGAGCGCGTCGAGGGCATCACCAACTTCTTGTGGACGCTCGTCATGGTGCCCTTCGAGGCGCTCGGCTGGGATCTCTTCATCATGAGCGAGATCCTCGGCACCGCGCTCTGGGCCGGGATCCTGGTCTACCTCGTGCGCCTGTCGAACCTCCTGACCACCGCCAACGGCTCGACCGAGACCGTGCGCTCGGCCGCGATCCTCTGGGGCGGGATCTGGCTCGGCACCTCCTCGTCGATGGCCAAGTGGTCGCACTCGGGGATGGAGCAGGCGCTCGCCATGTTCCTGCCGATCCTCGCCGCGTGGCTCCTGTGGCGCCCCAAGCGGCTCGGCCCCGACGGCGAGCCGCTCGACGATCGCAAGGGCGCCCTCTGGAGCGGCATCTTCATGGGCCTCGGCTGCGCCACCCGCCCCGAGATCCACTACATCGGGATCTGCCTCGGCTTGCCGCTGGTCATCGGCGTCATCCGCGAGCGCAGGATCCCGCGCTCGACGCTCATGTGGTTCGCCGGCCTCTTCCTCGTGACGGTGCCGTTCCACGCCTTCCGCCTGGCGTATTACGGCTCGCTCGTGCCGAACACCTTCTACGTCAAGACCGGCGATTCGAGCCTGGTCTGGCTCACCGGCCTGCGCAAGCTCCACGAGATGTTCGGCTTCAACGTCACCGGCGCGCTGGCGGTCCTCGCGCCCTTCGCCTTCATGACCAGGGAGCGCCGCCTCGAAAAGCTCGTCGCCCTCGCCGTCGCCGTCGGCTTCATGGTCTTCATCGTCAAGGTCGGCGTCGACGAGATGGAGTGGCATCGCCTCTATCTGCCGGCCCTGCCGTTCCTCGTCCTGCTCGCGGCCGTCGGCCTCATGAACGTGTGCTCGGCGCTCGCCAACTGGCTGCCGCTGTCGGGCAGCCGCGCCGTCGCCTGGGGCCTCGGCTGGCTCGTCGTCATCGTCGCCGCCAGCGCCAACTTCGCGTTCACCTATCGCTCGATGGGCGGCTTCAACGGGCGCGGCGATCTCTCCGGCACCTATCACCCCGACGTCGGCAAGTTCATCACGCGCCACGACCGCCCGCGCGCGCTCGTCGCCTTCCAGGACATGGGCTCGACCCCGTACCACGCGCCCGACATCGACTTCCTCGACTTCATCGGGCTCGTCGACGCGACCGTCGCGCGCGCCCGCTACAGCCACGGCCTGCACGCCTTCATGGCGACCGAGTCCGCCAAGAACCAGCCGAAATACGACGCCGAGATGCGCGACTATTTCTACGCGCGCAATCCCGAGTGGACGATCCTGACGACCTACATCCCCGACCCGGTCATGGGCGCGGTCTCGCAGCGCTTCGCCGCCGATCCGACCCCGCGCTCGCTCCTGCCCTATCTCAGGAACAACAGCTACCAGTTCGGGATCACCGACGCGCGCTTCGACGCGAGCTACGTGCACGTGCGCACCTGGGCGCGCTCGGCCGGCTACTATCTGTCGCTCTATCGCCGAAAGGACCTCTGGGATCAGATCCCGGGCGAGGTCGTGCTCGACCAGCTCCCGCCGAACCTCGGCGGCGTGAGGGCGAAGTTCGAGGGCGGCCTCGAGCTGCTCGGCTCCGAGATCCAGCCGACGAGCAAGGCGCGCTACGAGGCGTTCTTCACGACGTGGTGGCGCGTGCCCGGGCCGATGCCGCCCGACACCTGGTTCTTCTTCCACGTCGAGCGCCCCGAGACCCCCGAGCAGCGCGCCCACCGCGTCCCGTACGACACCCTGCCGGGTGACTTCATGTACCCGGCCGATCGCTGGAAACCCGGCCAGATCATCGAGCACCGCGTGCTCTTCCAGGTCCCGTGGGACATGCCGCTCGGCGACTACACCGTGATGGCGGGGGTCTACCGCCGCAGCACCGGCCAGCGCCTGAAGATCACCGAAGGACCCGATGACGGTCAGTCGCGCCTGCCGCTCGGACCGCTGACGATCACGCCGCTCAGTCCGCCCTGGGACGAGCTCATCCCGCGCACCGTGCCCGAGGTCCAGCGCAAATATCCGGAGCGCATCATCGACTCGGGCCGGCGGCCCGCCGGCGAATGAACCGGCGCCTGCTCCGCTGGACGCGCTGCATCGGTGCCTCACTCGTGGCCGCGTTCTCCAGCTGTGGTGACCCTGATGCCCCGGCGACCGACGCCGACATCACGACCTCGCCCGACGGCGCCGAGCCCGACGAGCCGACGGCCTGGCGCCTCTTCGAGGCCGAGCTCGCGCTCGCCGTCCCGGACGACAACCCCTTCGACCCGGAGCGCATCGACGTCGTCGCGACCTTCGAAGCCCCGAGCGGCGAGCGCTTCGAGATCCCCGCCTTCGTGCACCAGGACTACACGCGCGCGCTCGTCGACGGGCGCGAGCGCCTCGAGCCTACCGGCCCGCGACACTGGCGCGTGCGCTTCCGGCCGCCCTTCGGCAGCGCGGCCGGCGCGTGGACCTGGCACTGGCGCGCGACCACCCCCGAAGGCGAAGAGCAGTCCGAGCGCATGCGCTTCACCCCCGAGCCGGCGCCCGACGCGCACGGCGTCCTGCGCGTCAGCGAGCGCGACCGCCGCTACCTCGTCTTCGAGGACGGCAGCCCGTACTTCGCCATCGGCGAGAACATGGCCTGGTACGACGCGCGCGGCACCCATGCCTACGACGACTGGATCGCCGAGCTCGCCGAGCACGGCGGCAACTACATCCGCGTGTGGATGCCGAGCTGGGCCTTCGGCCTCGAGTGGGTCGAGCGCGACCCCGCAGGGACCCTCGCCGCCTCGTCGCTCGGCGACTACGGCGCGCGCCTCGACCGCGCCTGGCAGCTCGACCACGTGCTCGCGCTCGCCGAGGCCCGCGGCGTCCGCGTCATGCTGACGATCCTCAACCACGGGCCGTTTTCCTTCGTGCACGCCAGCCAGTGGGACGACAACCCCTACAACGTCGAAAACGGCGGTCCGCTCGCCGACCCGGCCGACGTCTTCAGCGACCCCACCGCGCGCGCCCTGCACCGCCGCCTCCTGCGCTACATCGTCGCGCGCTGGGGGCACTCCGAGTCGATCCTCGCCTGGGAGCTGTGGAACGAGTTCGACCTCGTCATCGATCCCGGGGCGCCCGAGGTGCTCCTCTGGACCGAGGAGATGGCGGCCGAGCTCGCGCGCCTCGATCCCTACGACCACCTCGTCACCACCAGCCTCGGCGGCATCGACGTCATCGTCGCGCTCGTCCGCGGCGAGGTCGCCGGCCTGGTCGAGCGCATGGCGTTCTGGGCCTCGCCGGCGATCGACCTCACCCAGCTCCACTTCTACGGGATCGGCCGCACCCAGCTCGACTTCTCGCGCGACGTCGACACCCTGGTCGGCTACCTGCGCGCCTTCGGCAAGCCCGCGCTCGTAGCCGAGGCGGGCGTCAACGCGCTCGGCGCCGCCGAGACCCTCGCCGACGATCCCGAGGGCGTCGCCTTCCACGACATCCTGTGGGCGGGCCTCTTCGCCGAGACCTTCGGCTCCGGCATGAGCTGGTGGTGGGACGGCCTCAACCACCCCGAAGGCTACGTCTCCCACTTCGCGCCGCTGGCGACCCTGACACACGGCGTGCGCTTCGACGCCGAACGCTTCGCGCGCGCCCCCGCCGAGGCCGCCTCGCGCGCCGGTCTCACCGACCTCGCGGCCTTCGCGCTCCTCGGCGAGCGCACGACCCTCGCGTGGATCAAGAACACCCGTCACCAGTGGTTCGCCGCCGACGAGACCGACCTCGACGACGTCGTGGTGACGATCGCGGCGGTGCCGCCCGGCCGCTGGCGCGTCTCGTGGATCGACCCCTACGCGGCGCGCGCGCCCCAGGTCAGCGAGGTCGAGGTCGGCGACGGCGGCCTCGTCATCGACGTACCGGCCTTCTCGCGCGACGTCGCCTTGCGCCTGGACGCGATCGAGTAGGGGGTCGTCGTGGCCGATCCCTCGAGCCTCGTCGTCGCGCTCATCGCGTTCGCCGCCGGCGTGCTCCTGCGCGCCGCGCCATCCTTTCCGCCGGGCGCCGCGGCCGCCCTCAACGCCTACGTGATCTGGATCGCGCTGCCGGCCCTGGTGCTCGAGCACGTGCCCGCGCTGCGCCTCGAGGCCGATCTCATCGCCCTGGTCGTCCTGCCGTGGGTCCTGCTCGCGGCCTCGGCCGCGCTCGTCCTGGCGATCTCCCGCGCCCGCCGCTGGCCAAGCCCGGTCGAGGGCGCGCTCCTCCTCGTCGTGCCGCTCGCCAACACCTCCTTCCTCGGGCTGCCGCTCGTCGAAGCCCACCTCGGACCCGACGCCGTCGCGCAAGCGATCGTCTGGGATCAGCTCGGCTCCTTCCTCGCGCTCTCGACCTACGGCGCCCTCGTGCTGGCGGCCTACCGCGCGCCCTCGCCCGCCGCGCCGCGCCAGCGCCCCACGCTCGCCGCCATCGCCAAGTCGGTCCTCGTCTTCCCTCCCTTCATCGCCCTCATCATCGCGCTCGTGCTCGCCCAGACCGGCACTCCCGCCCTCGCGCGCTCCGTCTTCGCTCGGTTCGGCGACAGCCTCCTCCCGGTCGTCATGCTCGCCGTCGGCCTCGCCTGGCCACGCACCCTGCCGCGCGCCGCGCTCGGTCCCCTCGCGACCGCGCTCACGCTCCGCCTCGTCGCCGCCCCCGCGCTCGCGCTCGCCCTCTGTCTCGCCTTCGGCGTCACCGGCCTCACCCGCGGCACCGCCGTGCTCGAGGCCGGCATGGGCCCGATGATCACCGCCGGCGCGCTCGCCCTCGACGCCCGCCTCGCCCCCGACCTCACCGCGCTCATCCTCGGCTGGGGCACGCTCCTCTCCTTCGCCACGACCGCGCTATGGGCGGCGCTCGGGCTCTGACCTCCGGGCGCACGCAGCCACCAGCGCACCGCCCCCCGCCGCCGCGCACTTCTTCGTTCCCTCGGCTCCGCCACGGCGCTACAAGCGGGAGCCCGCGTCGCGCCCCCTCCCGCGTCGCCTGGCCGCCCCGATTCCAGAGAGCCCCGAGCTGTGCTTCGATCAACCCGCTCCCCCGACCTCCACGGCGAGGTCGCCCCCGGCTTCGAGCGCGTCGCAGACGCCTTCGCCGACAACTTCGTGCGCCGCGGCGAGGTCGGCGCCTCGGTCTGCGTCGTGCAGGCCGGCACCACCGTCGTCGACCTCTGGGGTGGTTGGGCGGACCGTGAACGCGCCCGCCCGTGGGAGCGCGACACGGTCGCGATCCTGTTCTCGGCGACCAAGGGCCTGGCGGCGATGACCGTCCTGGCGCTCGTCGATGCGGGTCTGCTCGACTACGACCGGCCGGTCGCGGACTACTGGCCGGGCTTTGCCGCCGCGGGCAAGGCGGCGATCACGGTCCGCACGCTGATGAACCACCGCGCCGGCCTGCACGCCATCGAGCGCCCCATCGCGCTCGCCGATCTGGCCGATCCCGACCGCTTCGTGCCCGCGCTCGAGGCGCAGCGCCCCCTCTGGTCACCGGGCCATGACCAGGGATATCACGCCGTCAGCTACGGGCTCTACGTCGGTGAGCTCGTCCGGCGGGTCACCGGCAAGCGCCTCGGCGAGGTCTTCGCCCAGCGCATCGCCTCTCCGCTCGGGCTCGCCGACGACCTGTGGATCGGCACACCTGCCGCCGCCGAGCCCCGCGTCGCGCGCCTCTATCCCGTCGACACGCGCACGCGCCTGACCGCCGTCGTGCCGCGTCTCCTGACCGGCCTCACCCACGAAGGTCGCGTCTACCGCGCGTTCGCGCGCCGCTCCAGCGACACCGCGCGCGCCTTCGCCAACCCGCCCGAGCTCGGTCCACGCGGCATCGCCCGCTACGGCAGCCGCGAGGTGCGCGCGCTCGACCTGCCGTGGGCCAACGGGGTCGGCCACGCACGCAGCCTCGCTGCCGCCTATGCCGGCCTGCTCGGCCACGCCGCCGCGGCACCGCTGGTCTCGCGCGCGCGCCTGGCGGAGGTCTTCGCCCGCCAGTCGTGGAGCGCCAAGGATCGGGTCCTGCTCAAGCCTCTCGGCTGGTCGCAGGGCTTCCTCAAGGAGGAGGCCCACCTCTTCTCGCCCGACCCGCAGAGCTTCGGGCACGCCGGGGCCGGCGGGATCCTCGGCTGGGCCGTGCCGCGCGCGGAGCTCGCCATCGGCTACGTGATGAACCGCATGGACTTCCACATCCGCTCCCCGCGCGCGCTCGCGCTCGCCCGCGCCGTCAACGCGTGCCTGTAGCGCAAGACGACCGCGTCCCCGCGACTCCGCTGAGCGGGTCCGGCTGGTGTCGATGCGCGGACCGTGGCACAACTCGGCCATGTCGGCGTCGGACGAGGCACTGAGGCTGGCGCTCGCGCAGCGTGCGGGCGGCGATCTCGGCGGCGCGATCGACATCTTGTGGCGCGCGGTCAGCGCCGATCTCTCCGACGCGACCCTGGCGACGAACCTCGCCAAGATGTTGACGGAATCCGGGCAGATCGAGCGCGCTGAGCCGTGGTTCAGGCACGCGCTCAAGCTCAGCCCCGACGACCTCGACCTGCGGCTCGCCTACGGCACCTTCCTCGGCCAGCGCGGCGACACCGACGCCGCGCGCGTCTGTCTCACCGCCCTCATGAAGGATCTCGAGCGCCTCCTCGACGACGCCACCGCGCTCGGCGACACCGACGCGATCCTCGAGATCCGCCGCTTCCTCGGCGTCGCCTCGATCAACCTCGGCCGCGCCGCGCTCGACAGCGGCGACGCCGCCACGGCGATCGACTTCGCGCGCCCATGGCTCGACGACGCCGAGTACCACGAAGCTGCCCAAGCGCTCATCGCCGACGCGCTCGACTCCGACGCGCTCGACCCCCACCGCCTCGCCGAGCTCTCCCTCGCCAGCGGCCGCGTCACCCCCGCCGTCGTCACCCTGCTCATCGACACCGCGCTCGCGCGCGTGCCTCCCGATCTCGCCTCGATCGAGCGCGCCCTCGCCGCCGCCCAACGCTCGCTGCCCGATGGCTGGTGGCGCGGCGAGGAGGCCCTCGTGCGCGTGCTCGGCATGGCCCGCGCCGAGCTCGGGCGCGCCGTCATGCGCGGCGGTCTCGATCCGCGCGACTTCCCGGCGCTCCTCTCGGTGCAGGCGTCGTGACCCTGCACCTGCACCGCTCCAACGATCTCGACGCCCTCGTCAAGGTTCTCGCCGCGCTGCCTCCGCTCGACCCGCCCGACCCCTTCGAGCCGGAGACGATCGTGCTCCAGACCCGCGGCATGGAGCGCTGGCTCACCATGCGCCTGGCCGACCTGCGCGGCGTCTTCGCGCACGGCCGCTTCCTCTCGCTCGACGACCTCTTCGACGAGCTGATGCAGACGCTCATGCCCGCGCCCGACGCCGCCCACTGGCGCCCCGGCCAGCTCGTCTGGCGCATCGCCGAGGTCCTGCGCGGCGCCGCCTCCGATCCCGAGCTCAGCGCGCTGTCCGCCTGGCTCGCCAGCACCGACCTCGGCCCCATCGCCCCCGACGCCGCCCGCCCCACCTCCGCGAGCGCCGCGCTGCCCGATCAGATCGTCCAGCTCGCCTGGCGCGTCGCCGAGGTCTTCCATCGCTACGCCCTTCACCGCCCCGACATGGTCGACGCCTGGGAGCGCAACGACCCGCGCGGCCCCGGCCCCTCCGAGCCCGCCCCGCCCTGGCAGCCCGCGCTCTGGCGCCGCCTCGCCGCCGGCATCGCCGCGCCCCACCCGGGCCGTCGCCTCACACTCCTGATCGAGCACCTCGCGCACCTCGCGCCCACCGACCGCGGCGACGATCGCCCGCCGCCCGCGCTCCCACCTCCCTTCCCGCGTCGCCTCGTGCTCTTCGGCCACCACACCCTCGCGCCGCTGCACGTGCGCGCGCTCGCCGCCCTCGGCCGCCACCTCGAGGTGCACCTCTTCCATCCGGCGATCGGCCCCGGCCGCGGCGGCGATCGCGACGTCGCCCGCCACCCCTTGCGCGCCTCGCTCGGCCGCCTGCTCGATCAGCTCGACCAGCTCCTCGCCGAGCACGCGCCCGACGCCGTCCGCCACGAGCACCTCGTGCGCCCGCGCGACGACACGCTCCTGCATCGCCTGCAGCGCGCGATCTTCGATGGCCGCATCATCGACGACCCGCGCCCTGCTCACCCCGACCCGGCTCCCGCCTCCGACCCTCCCGATCTCTCGCTCCAGCTCCACGCCTGCGCGAGCCCGCTGCGCCAGGTCGAGGTCCTGCGCGACGAGCTGCTCGCCCTCTTCGCCGCCGACCGCACCCTCGAGCCGCGCCACGTCATCGTCATGACGCCCAACATGGAGACCTACGCGCCGCTCATCGACGCCGTCTTCCGCGACGGCGATCGCGACCTCCCGCCCGACAACCCGCTGTCGGCCGGCTTCCCGCCGATCCACCGCCTGCACGATCTCTCGCTCCGTCGCGTCAACCCGATCGCCGAGAGCTTCCTCGCCATCCTCGACCTCGCCGGCGGGCGCTACACCCTCTCGGAGATCTCCGATCTCCTCGCCATGCCGCCGATCCTCGCCAAGGCCGGCCTCATCGAAGAGGAGCTGCCGCGCCTCGTCGAGCTCGTGCAGCGCGCCCACGTGCGCTGGGCCCGCGACGAGCACCACCGCGCCGCCGAGTCCCTGCCGGCGACGCGCCGCAACACCTGGGCCGGCGGCTTCGATCGGCTGCTCCTCGGCCACGCGCTCGCCTCGACCGGCGTCGACGACTTCCTCGGCGTCGTGCCGGTCGACGACGTCGAAGGCAAGGACGAGACGCGCACGCTCGGCCTCTTCGTCGACTACCTCGAGCGCCTCTTCGACGAGCTCGCCGATCTGCACGAGCCACGCACCGTCTCCGCCTGGCGCACCCGCCTCGCTGCGCTGGTGCAGACCCTCCTCGTGCACGACGACACCTCGGCCGGGCTCGCGCAGGCCGTGCTCGACGTGCTCGGCGACCTCGTCACGCGCGCCGAGCGTGGCGGCTTCTCGGGCGCGCTCGAGCTCGGCGCCATGCGCGGCCTGCTCGCCGACCCGCTCGAAGCCCGCCGCCCCTCGATCACCTTCCTCTCCGGCGGCCTCACCTTCTGCACCTTCCTGCCGATGCGCACGATCCCCTTCCGCGTGGTCTGCCTCCTCGGCATGGACGACGGCGAGTTCCCGCGCTCCCCTCACGGCCTCGGCTTCGACCTCCTCGAAAACCAGAGCGAGCCCGGCGATCGCTCCGCGCGCGAAGACGATCGCATGACCTTCCTCGAGACCCTCGCCGCCGCGCGCGACCACCTCCTCGTCACCTGGACCGGCTACCGCGCCACCGACAAGCGCGAGCTCGACGCCGCCGGCCCGGTCGCCGAGCTCGTCGAGACCGTGCGCCGCGGCCTCGGCGCCGACGTCCTGCCCGCGCCGACCTTCGTGCGCCACCCGCTGCAGCCCTTCACACCGAACAACTTCCGCCTCCCGCCGATGTCCTTCGACCTGCGCTACCTGCGCGGCGCGCGCCGCATCGTCGGCGAGCGCCAGCCGCCGCCGCCCCACTGGGACGGTCAGGTCGACGCCGAGCTCCCGGCGGTCATCTCGCTCGACAAGCTCGTCGACTGCTTCGTCGATCCGTCGCGCTGGTTCTGCCGCGAGCGCCTGCGCGTCTGGCTCGCCGAGCGCGACACCTCGGTCGAGGACCGCGAGCCGCTCGCCCTCAACGCGCTCGAGCTCTGGGCGCTGCGCGATCGCGTGCTCGGCTGGGAGCTCGACGCCATCGATCCCGAGCAGCGCATGCGCGCCCTCGAGGCCACCGGCCAGCTCCCCTTCGGCGCCGCCGGCCGCCTCGCGCTGCGCCAGATCGAGGACGACGTGCGCGCCATCGCCGAGCGCGTGCGCGCCCTGCGCGCGGCCGCCTGGCGCGAGCACCTCGCCACCCCCGGCCGCCCACCTTCACCGCCCCCGCACCACCCCGATCCGATCGGCGTCGCGCTGCGCCTCGGCGGTGTCGATCTCGTCGGCCAGCTCGACTTCGTCTACGGCACCCAGCGCATCGCCCACCAGGCCGGCAAGGTGAAGCCGAAGAACGAGCTCGCCCTCTGGGTCCGCCACCTCGCGCTCGCCGCCACGCTCTGCCGCCCGGTCACCAGCTACCTCGTCGGCCAGGATCGCGTCGCCCGCCTCGTCGCGCTCGCGCCCGCCCGCGCGCGCGAGCTCTTGACCCGGCTCGTCGGCCTGCACCTCGCCGCGCACCGCACGCCGCTGCCGTTCTTCCCGGCCACCGCCTTCCACTGGCTCGAGGGGCGCCCGCCCGGCGCGCCGATCCCCAGCGGCGCCGACGTGCCGCCCAAGGCTCGCGACGAGTGGCGCCGCCGCTTCGATCAGGAGGACGTCGGCGACGGCGTCGAGGCGCACGCCGCCATGCTCTTCGACGCCTCCGGCGACGGCGATTTCCCCTTTGACGACAGCCGCTTCCACGATGCCGCCGACGCGCTCTGGGGGCCGCTGATGGCCGCGCCCGACGGCGCCTGGACCGCCGATCCCATGGCGCGCGTGCTGCGCTCGGAGGCCCTGTGAGCGAGCAGCGCCGCGACCCGTCGCCCTTCGATCCCCACGGTCCGCTCGAGCCGGGCGTGACGCTGCTCGAGGCCTCGGCGGGCACCGGCAAGACCTTCTCGATCACGACCCTCTTCTTGCGCCTCGTGATCGAGCGCCACATCCCGATCGAGAAGATCCTCGCCGTCACCTTCACGCAGGCGGCCACCGCCGAGCTCACCAGCCGCATCCGCAAGCGCCTCGGCGAGGCGCAGCGCGCCCTCACCGTCTACCTGCGCGAGCGCGCCCTGCCCGCTGACGACGCGCTCCTCGCCTTCCTGTGCAAAGAGGCGCGCGACGCCGAGGACCTCAAGGACCGCGCCGAGCGCGCCCGCAACGCGGTCGCCGCCTTCGACCGCGCCAACATCACCACCATCCACGGCTTCTGCCAGCGCATGCTCAGCCAGCACGCGCTCGAGGCGCAGGTGCCCTTCGGCGTGCAGCTCATCGAGGATCAGGCCCAGCTCGTCCAGGAGATCGCCGACGACTTCTGGGTGCGCGAGCTCGCGCGCGCCGAGCCCTGGGAGCTCCAGACCCTGGCCACCATCGGCGTCGACCTCGACGCCCTGCGCCGCCTCGCGCGCCTCGCCGTCGACCAGTGGGACGCCACGCCGCTGCCGCCCCCGCCCGCGAACGTCCAGCGCCCCGACGCCAGCGCGCTCGTCGCCGCGCTCGAGAGCGCCGCCGAGGTCGCGCGCCACGCTCGCGTCAAGGACGACCTCGCTCACCTGCGCCAGCGCTTCCGCGGCGAGCGCGGCTTCGACCCCGGTGGCCCCTGGAGGAACCTGCCGCGCGCGCTCGACGGTCTCGCCCAGGGCCGCGTCATCGCCCGCGACCTCGCCACGCTCGAGGTCCTCGCCGAGGGGAACCTGCGCCGCGACCTGCCCGGCGGCGAGCTGCCGCCGATCGTCGCCGCCGTCACGCGCCTCCTCGCCGCGCACGCCGACTGGCACCCGCGCGCACAGCCCTGGGCGCTCTCGCTTCGCCACGCGCTCGTCGCCGAGGTGCGCCGCGAGTACGACCGCCGCTCGCGCGAGCGCGGCGTCTGGAGTTATGACGATTTATTGCGCAGCCTCAAGGACGCGCTGGTCGCCGGCCCGCCGCACGTGCGCCAGGCCCTCATCGCCTCGATCGGCCAGCGCTTCGCCGCCGTGCTCATCGACGAGTTCCAGGACACCGACCCGATACAGTGGAAGATCTTCGAGACGATCTTCGCCAACCGCCACCACCACCTCTACCTGATCGGCGACCCCAAGCAGGCGATCTACGGCTTCCGGCGCGCCGACGTGATGACCTACCTCGCCGCCTCCGACAAGGCCGACCGTTTCTTCACCCTCGAGACGAACTACCGCAGCGACGCCCCGCTCGTCACCGCGCTCAACGCCCTCTTCAAGGCGCAGGACCCCGAGCGCGTCTTCGCCGTCGCCGGCATCCCCTTTCGCGAGGTCAACGCCGCGCACGCCGCGCGCGTCGACGGCCTCGCCGGCCCTCCCGTCCGCCTGCTCTGGGTCCCGCGCACGCGCCGCAACACGCAGCGCGGCCCCAACTGGCCCACCTCCCGGATGACGGGCTTCTGGGGCGAGCAGCACCTGCCCGCCTTCGTCGCCGCCGACATCGTGGCGACCCTCGCGCGCGGCATCACCCTCACCGACGCGCGCGGCCAGACGCGCCCGCTCTCGCCCTCCGATCTCGCCGTGCTCGTGCACAAGAACGACCACGCCGTGCGCGTGCAGGACGCCCTGCGCAGGGCCGGCGTGCCCGCGGTCGTGCACGGCCCGCGCTCGGTCTTCGAGACCGACGAGGCCCGCGAGCTCTTGCGCGTGCTCTCCGCCATCCTCGATCCCTCGCGCGTGCAGGCCGTGCGCGCCGCGCTCCTGACCCGCCTCATCGGCGTCACCGCGCTCGAGTTCGCGCGCATGGACAACCTCGCCAGCCGCGACCTCGAGGCCCAGATCGATCGCCTGCGCGAGTGGCGCGACGCCTGGTTCAAGCGCAGCTTCATCGAGGCCTTCCGCCGCCTCACCTCCGCGCGCGTCGACGCCCTGCTGGCGCTCGACGACGGCGAGCGCCGCCTCGCCAATCACCTCCAGCTCGGCGAGCTCCTGCACCTCGCCGTCGCCCAGAAGGACCTCAAGCCCCCCGGCCTCGTCGCCTGGCTCGAGCGCCAGATCCGCCGCGCCGACCGCACCGACGACCGCCAGCAGGTGCGCCTCGAGACCGACGAGCCCGCCGTGCAGGTCGTCACCATCCACAAGGCCAAGGGCCTCGAGTACGCCTTCGT
>WYBB01000123.1 GCA_011526585.1 Deltaproteobacteria bacterium | reverse complement strand
GTTCGACCGTAGAGGTCGTGCAGATGGCGCAAATGGCGCGTGCCTTGTCGCCGACCGGAGCCCCGCCTTATAGTCGCGCCATCATGTGCCCGCCTGGTGCTTCAGACGATGTCGCGATGGTGCGCCGCTTCCTCGAGCGGAGCGACGTGGCGACGAGACGTCGTACCCAGGCGCGCGCGGCCGAGTTGCGGGCCCTCGTGCCAGCGTTGGCCGAGGAGCTGCGAGCGCTCGGCGCGGCACGGGTGTGGGTGTTCGGATCGCTCGTGTGGGGTGGCCTGCATCCGGAGTCGGACCTCGACCTCGCCGTGTTCGGACTGCCTCCTGGTCGGCTCATCGAGGCGTACGATCGACTCTGGCGACGGGCCGGGACGCCCGTCGATCTGGTGACCCTCGAGACCTGCGCGCCCGAGCTGCGCGACCGCATCATGGCAGCCGGGGAGGAGGTGATCGGGTCATGACGCGCGCCGACCTGGCCGTGCTCATCGCTGCCATCGCGGGTGATCGCCGCGCCGCCGAGCGTCACGCGGCGCTGGCCCTGAGCTTGAGCGACCGTCTCAATGACGAGGTCTGCCAGAGCGCGTTCGCGGCCGCGATGCACCACTTCTATTCGGCGCTCGAGTCGATCGCCGAGCGTGTGCTGCGCGCCTTCGACCAGACGATACCCAGGGGGGATCGCTGGCACCAGGAGCTGCTCGAGCTCGCGGCCCTCGACGTCCCGGATCATCGGCCAGCGCTCTTCTCCGAGACGACGTTGCCCCTGATGAGGCGGTCGCTCGCGTTTCGCCACTTCTTCCGACACGCATACGCCGCGACCTGGGACCGCGTCGAGCTGGAGCACAACGCGGCGACCTTGCGTGCGCTGTTGCCGCTGGTCGAGGCCGACCTGGAGCGCTTCACGGGGGCGCTTCGCGCCGCCATGCAAGACACGGAGTCGGACTCGTAAGGAGACGGGCGGCCTTGGCCGGCCGCCCGTGCAGACGCAGGTCAGGGGTTGGGGATCAGGTCGTCGGCGGCACGCGGGGAGATGCGGTAGTTGCCGCGCGAGAAGCGCACGATGCCGCGCGCGGTGATCGTCTTGCCGACGATGGCCGCGCCCTCGGCGAAGGCGTCCGGGCCCACGATGCCGAAGTCGATGCCGACGGCGGCGTCGGTGTCGACCTGGCGCTTGTCGGCGTTGTAGGTCGAGCAGGCGACGTCGGCCATCTCGACGAGCATGCCCTCGTGCTTCTCGAGATCCTCGGCGCTGGCGTCCTTGGCGAGGGTGACGGGGGCGGGCGTGGCGGCGGGGCCGCCGGTCTTCTCCATCGCGGTGGCGCGGATCTGGGTGTTGCAGAAGAACTCCTGGTGGTCACCGGTGATGCGCACCTCGTCGCCGACCTGGAAGTTGGTCTTGGGGCTGTTCGAGATGTTGACGAGCACCGCGGAGAACGGGTTCTGCGAGCCGTCGGAGACGACGTAGCCGTCGAGCGTCGAGGTGATGAAGTGGTTGCCGACGAGCACGACGCCGGTGAGCTGGATGCCGCTCGGGCCGTTGACGAACATCTGGTCCGGGTTCGGGCAGGCGAGGCTGATGGCCGAGCCCTGGATGTCGGCGATGCCGCTGGTCGTGACGCTCTTGAGCACGACGTCGGAGGGGCCGCGCGGCACGAGCTGGTACTTGTTGAAGTGCAGGCGCACGACGCCGGTGATGTCGTAGACCGAGCCCTCGGTCAGGCCGATGAAGCCGGGGAAGGCGAAGCCGATCTCGACGTCGCCGGGCGTGAACTTCCAGCCGCCGGCGGCCGAGGCCTTGGCGATGGTGACGTCGTTGACGCGCACCAGCATCGACTCGTAGGCCTCGTTGGCGATGTCGCCCGGCGTCGGCACGACGAGCGGGGTCGGCGCGGCGACCTGGGTCTTGACGGTGATCGTCGCGACCTCGATCTGGGTCCAGCAGAAGACCTCCTTGAGCTGGCCGGTGACGTCGATGACGTCGCCGGGCACGAGGTCGGCGGCCGGGCGGTTGGCGGCGGGCACGCGCAGGAGGATCCCGGAGTAGGCGCCGCCGTCCTGGTCGGCGACGTAGTAGCCGTCGATGGTGCCGTCCTCGTCGGGCGAGGCGTCGAACTTCGGCGTGGTCACGACGACGTCGTTGAGCGCGGCGGCCGGGTTGACGTCGACGAAGCCCTGCGGGTTGCAGGTGACCGCGGTGGCCTCGACCTGGGCAGCCTTGACCGTGCCCGCGGTGACGACGATGTCCGGGGGCGGCGTCGTGTCGGGGCTCGTGTCGGGGGTGCCGTCCGGCGTCGTGTCGGGCGCGCTCGTGTCGGGGGTGACGTCGCTCGCGGGCTCGTCGTTGCCGTCGCAGGCGGGGGCGAGGCCGGCGATGAGGAGCGCGGCGAGGAGCTTCGGGGTCGATCGGATGTTCATGCGGGCCTCGGGGGGCAACGGGGGACGGGAGTGTACCGTCGCGATCGGGTTCAGTCGAAGACGACGACGACCTCGGGGTTACCGAGGCGGAGCTGCAGGATCGCCGCGCGCCGGCGCGCGGTGTCGAGCTGGACCTGCTGGCGGCGGAAGTCGATGAGCGGCACGCGCGCGATCGAGACGCTGTCGGCGATCGAGAGCGCGGAGCCCTGGTGGGGCCCGGTCACGGCGAAGGTGAGCACGGTGTCCTGCTGGCTCGGCAAGGGGGCGATGCGGCCGTCTTCGAGGGTCTCGCAGGCGGGGAAGACGTCGAGCGCAAAGCTCGGGTTGGTGAAGCGATCGGCCGCGGGCGCGATGAGCTCGACGGTGTTCTCGAGGAGCTGGGAGGGCGGCGGTGGGCACGACTGGTACTTCGCGACGGCGTCGGGGACCTCGCTCAAGCGACCGTTCAGGCGCGCGTCGAGGGACTCGTCGACGAGGCAGAGGCCGGCGGCGCGGTCCCAGCGCTGGCGATGCAGGAAACCCGAGCGCGAGCCGACCGCGGTCCAGGCGGCGCCGCGTACGGCGTAGCGCACGGTCGGCGGGAGCTCGGTGGGCGTCACGCCGCCGCGGGTGGCGAGGTTCTCGGGCAGGCCGAGGCGCTCGTCGAGGCGCTCGAGCGCGTCGCGGCACGCGCGCAGGGACAGGCGCTGCGCTTCGATGGCGTCGGTGTCGAGCACCGGCAGGTGCGGGCGCAGGCGCGCGTTGCTCGGATCGAGCGTGAGCGAGGTCATGCCGACCTCGCTGATCGTGAGCTCGACGAGCGCGGTCGTGGCGGGTCGGGTCGGGCACTCGCCGGCGGAGGTCGTGACCGGCACGGTGTGCACGAGGCTCGGGTCGGCGCTGTCGACCGGCACCTCGAGCTGGAGGATGTCGCCGGGCGAGACGCCGGCCTCGCAAAAGCGCGCGTTGGCGTCGACGAAGCGCGTCTCGTCGAGGAGCGCGCCGAGCGCGCCGCCGGCGTTGGGGATGCGGCCCTGATAGCTCACGGACCAGGTCTCGCTCGGGGCCTCTTCGAAGTAGGCGGGCGGCCAGATCCCGTAGCGGCGCATGCGCTCGGGCGACTCCTGGGCGTCGCGCTCCTCGAGGACCTCTTCGAGCGCCGCGCCGATGAAGGGGAGACCGGGTTGCGGCTCGCCGCGCCCGTTGATCAACGTGCCGCGGCGCGTGAGGCGCGGGGCGGTGATGTCGTGCTCGCGCAGCGAGGGGTCGAGCTGGCGCTGCGCCAGGCGGTGCATCGGCGTGCCGCGGCGGATCGCCTCGATGAGCTGGATGCGGCCGTCGAGGTTGGCGCCGAAGGCGAACCAGGTCGCGTCGTCGAGCGCGGGCTGCTCGCAGCGATCGGTCGGGGTCGGGGCGCAGGCGTGGGGCTTCCACTCGGCGCTGTTGGGCGTGAGCGAGACGCTCGGCTGGGCGCCCTCTTCGGCGGGCGGGATGATGCGGTCCCAGCGCTCGCCGCGCAGGCGGCCGCTGCTGAGCGAGCTGGCGTTGGTCTCGGTGATCTGGATGTTCTTGATGCCCTGGCGGCGATAGGCGGGCGGGCGCACGGCGGGGATCGCCAGGTGCTCCTGCGGCTCGGCGTCGAACTCGTTGAACTCGACCCAGGTCAGCGCGGGCGGGTCGGCGTCCTCGGCGTTGACGTCGACGCGCGTCAGGGTCGCGTCCTCGCCGAGCGCGAAGACGACGATCTCGCCGGCGCGCTCGTCGAGCACGTAGACGAAGCGGCCGTGCTCGCCGCCGTCGATGAAGGTCGCGTGGAAGGGGCCGTCGTCGGGCAGCTGGCCCTCGAGGTTCTGCCATGGGGCATAGCAGCTCTCGTCGGCGAGATCGGTCGCGCCGTCGCCATCCTGATCGACGCCGTCGGCGCACGCGGGCAGACGCTCGCCGTCGTCGTCCGCGGCGGCGCAGGCGAGGTCGTCGGGGAAGTCGGTCGCGCCGTCGCCGTCGTCGTCGACGCCGTTGTCGCAGCTGGGGGCGCCGTCGAAGGAGATGAGCGGCAGCGGCTCGGCCGCGCGCGGGGCGCCGCTGAGCTCGCTCTCGTCGTCGTCGTGCATGTCGCGGCAGTCGGGGTCGTCCCGGTCGGCGACGCCGTCGCCGTCGTTGTCGAGGCCGTCGCGGCAGGCGGGCACGAGGCCCATCTCGCTGACGAGGGTGCCGTCGGGATCGAGGATCGCCACGGTGCGGCGCGTGCGCCAGGTGACGAGCCAGCGGGCGTCCACGTCAGTGATTCGCGCGACGCGATCGGGCAGCGCGACGGTCTCGAGCGTGGGGGCGAGGCCGTCGCCGGCGAGCGCGAAGCGCCAGAGCGCGGGCTCGTCGCGGGGTACGACGACGAGGTCGTCGCCGATCACCTCGGCCTCGATCGGCGTGCCGGGCAGCGCGAACGAGCTGGTCTCGAAGGAGAGCACGCCGCTGTCCGAGAGGCCGCGCAGGACGACGCGATCGACGCGGCGCTCCGAGGCGGAGACGACGAGGAAGGCCGACCAGTCGGGCGTGCGCAGGACGCGCAGCGGGCCGGCGCCGACCGGGATGCCGCTGACGCCGGGAAGGAAGTAGTCGGCGTCGACGAGGCGGCGGGTGCCGCTGGCGGGGTTGAGCTGCATCACCAGGAGCTGGGGCGGCTGGCGGTCGAGCACGACGCCGAAGAAGTCGCCCTGCGCGCCCGGGGTGAGATCGGGGCACATGCGCGTGGCAGCGAGGCTCGCGGCGGTCTCGTCGTTTTCGGGGGCGACGGTGCGGCCGTCGCCTTCGCACGCGAAGCTGAAGTCGATCGGGAAGGTGAAGGCCGAGCTGGCGACCTGCGAGTCGGTCGAGCACGCGCCGAGCGTCAGGGTGAGCGCGAGGAGCACGGGGGCGGACGGGGAGCGGCGCGTCATCAGCGGATCTCCCCGATCTCGGTGTGATAGAAGGGCGAGCTCGGGTCGAGCTCGACCACGCCGACGGCGTGAGCGTCGAAGAGCGCGACGTAGAGGCGGCGCACGCCGAGGTCGGGGCGATCGACGATCGCGATCTCGGAGGGACCCTGGCCCACCTTGATGCTGTCGAGCACGGCGCCCGAGCGCGCGTCGATGACCTCGATGCGGTTGCCGCGGAAGCAGCTGACGTAGAGGAGCTCGTCGCCGTCGTCGGTCGTGAGCACGGCGATGTCGCCGGGATCGTCGGCGAGCGAGACGCGCTGCAGCACGCGGCCGCGGGCGTTGCCGAAGGCGTCGTCGGCGATGTCGACGATGAGCAGCGAGTCGGGCGCGCGATAGGTCGCGTAGAGGCGGGTGCCGTCGGCGGAGATCGCCAGGGCGCGGGCGCGGTCGCGCACGAGCGCGGGCTCGGGGATGGCGATGGCGGCGACCAGGCGCAGGTAGGGGTTGAGCGGGTCGAGCAGCGTCGGATCGTCGGCGTCGAAGCGGGCGCCGACGTCGAGCACGCTCAGGCTCGAGGCGAGCTTGCTCGACGCGTAGAGGCGCCCGCTGGCCGGGTTGACCGCGAGGCCGATGAGCCCGTCGGAGAGCTCGACACCGCCGATGAGGCGCGGCACGCCGGTCTCGGAGAGCGAGAGCGTGGCGAGCGTGCCGTTGCGCATGCCGGCGACGAAGAGCAGGTCGGGTTCGCCGCCGCGGCGCGCGGGGCGCACGAGCGTCGTGTAGGGATCCTCGCCGACGGTGAGCGTGACCTCCTCGTCGTCGACCGCGACGTCGAGGTCGCGGATGGCGCCGCTCTCGGGGCAGTGCAGGATCCCCGCGCCACGGCGCGCGCCGTCCTCACAGCTCAGCTCGGGGCGCGCCGGGTCTTCGCCGCCGAAGTAGACGGCGTAGACGTCGTCTTCGTCGCGGCTGGCGATGTAGCCGGCGACGGCGCGGCCGTCGCGCTCGAGGAGGGTGAGCGGGCCGGGGAAGTGGCCGACCTCGAAGGCGAGCTCGGGAACGAAGCGATTTTCGAGCACGTCGATCGCCAGCACGCCGGCGCCGCGCCAGGCGAGGTCGAAGTTGCCGCTGACGACCCAGACGAGACGCCCGGACGGATCGGCGGTGACCGAGACCGGGAAGTCGAGCTGGTCGACCGGATGCGGATCACCCTCTTCGCCGCCGTTGCACGCGAGGAGCGCCACGGCGAGGGAGAGCAGCGTGCGCGAGAGCGGGCGGGCGGGGCTCATGCGCTCTCCAGGGCGGCCTGCGCGGCGGCCAGGCGCGCGATCGGCACGCGGAAGGGACTACACGAGACGTAGTCGAGGCCGATGGCGTGGCAGAAGCGGATCGAGGCCGCTTCGCCGCCGTGCTCGCCGCAGATGCCGAGCTTGAGCTCGGGCTTGGCGCCGCGCCCCTTGTCCACGGCCATCTTGACCAGCTCGCCGACGGCGGGGTCGATCGAGACGAACGGGTCGCCGGGCAGGATGCCCATGTCGATGTAGAGCGGCAGGAAGCGCCCGCAGTCGTCGCGGCTCACGCCGAAGGTGGTCTGCGTGAGATCGTTGGTGCCGAAGCTGAAGAAGTCGGCGGCGGCGGCGATCTTGTCGGCGGTGACGCAGGCGCGCGGCAGCTCGATCATGGTGCCGATGAGGTAGCGGATCGGCTGCTCCTGCTCGGCCTGGATCTGATCGGCGGTGCTGCGCACGAGCTCGCGCAGCGCTTCGAGCTCGCGCACGTGGCCGACCAGCGGGATCATGATCTCGGGCTCGACGGTGATGCCTTCCTTGGCGAGCTCGCAGGCGGCCTCGATGATCGCGCGCACCTGCATCTCGTAGATCTCGGGGTAGGTCAGGCCGAGGCGGCAGCCGCGGTGGCCGAGCATCGGGTTGACCTCGTGAAGCGAGCGGTAGCGCTCGCGCACCTCGTCGAGCGGTAGCGAGAGGCGCAGGGCCATCGCCTCGATGTCGCCGGGGTTCTCGGTGAGGAACTCGTGTAGCGGCGGGTCGAGCAGGCGGATCGTCACCGGCAGGCCCTGCATCACGCGGAAGATCTCGACGAAGTCCGAGCGCTGCATCGGCAGGATCTGGGCGAGCGCGTTGCGCCGGCCGACCTCGTCGTCGGCGAGGATCATCTCGCGCACGGCCATGATGCGCGAGTCCTCGAAGAACATGTGCTCGGTGCGGCAGAGGCCGACGCCTTCGGCGCCGAACTCGCGCGCCGCGCGGCACTCGCGCCCGGTGTCGGCGTTGGTGCGGACCTCGAGGCGGCGGAACTCGTCGACCCAGCTCATCAGGGTCGCCACTTCGGCGGACTGCTTCGGCTGGATCGTGGCGACCTCGCCGCGCATGACCAGGCCATCGGCGCCGTCGATGGTGACGAGCTCACCCTCGGCGAGCTCGACGCCGTGGGCGCGCATGATGCGGCGCACCGGGTCGACCTCGAGGTCGCGGCAGCCGACGATGCAGGGCTTGGACATGCCGCGCGCGACGACGGCGGCGTGGCTCGTCATGCCGCCGCGCGCCGTGAGCACGCCCCGGGCCTTGAGCATGCCGTGGATGTCCTCGGGCGAGGTCTCGCGCCGGACGAGGATCACCGCCTCGCCGCGACCGGCGCGCTCGACCGCGTCGGCGGCGTGGAAGACGATCCGGCCGGTGGCCGCGCCGGGCGAGGCGCCGAGGCCCTGTGCCAGCACGTGGCGAGGCGCGGTCGGATCGATGCGCGGGTGCATGAGGCGCTCGAGCGTCTCGGTCTTGACGCGCCGGATGGCGTCCTTGCGCTCGATGAAGCCCTCGGCGACGAGGTCGACGGCGATCTTGACCTCGGCGGCGGGGCTGCGCTTGCCGGTGCGCGTCTGCAGGACCCAGAGGCGCCCCTCCTGCACGGTGAACTCGATGTCCTGCATGTCGCGGTAGTGGCGCTCGAGGAGATCCTTGACGCGCACGAGCTCGGCGTAGGCGTCGGGCATCGCGTGCTCGAGCGTGTCCTCGGGGGCGGCGCCGCGGGCGGTGTCGAGGTTGATCGGCAGCGGCGTGCGGATGCCGGCGACGACGTCCTCGCCCTGGGCGTTGGGCAGCCACTCGCCGAAGAAGGTGCGCGCGCCGTTGTTCGGGTCGCGGGTGAAGGTGACGCCGGTGGCGGAGGAGGTGCCCATGTTGCCGAAGACCATCGCCTGCACGGTGACGGCGGTGCCGCCGTCGTGCGGGATGTGGTGGGCGTTGCGGTAGTGCACGGCGCGCTGGGTGTTCCAAGAGCGGAAGACCGCGTCGATGGCGGCCCAGAGCTGGTCCTCCGGATCCTGGGGGAAGGGCCGCGAGCTGAGGTCGAAGATCTTCTCCTGGTAGATCGCGCAGAGCTCGCGCAGCGCGTCGGCCGAGAGCGAGGCGTCGGAGTGCACGTCCTCCTTCTCCTTCATGCGCTCGAGGAGCTGCTCGAGGTGGTCGGAGTGGTGGCCCATGACCACGTTCGAGTACATGTGCAGGAGGCGGCGGTAGCTGTCCCAGGCGAAGCGCGGGTTCTGCGTGCGCTCGGAGAGGCCGATGACGGTCTTGTCGTTGAGGCCGAGGTTGAGCACGGTGTCCATCATGCCGGGCATCGAGACGGCGGCGCCCGAGCGCACCGAGACGAGCAGCGGCGCGCGCTCGTCGCCGAGGGAAAAGCCGATGCGCGCTTCGAGCAGAGCCCTGGCCTCGCGGACCTGCGCGCGCACGAGGTCGGGCAGGCGCTCACCCTCGCGCCAGAAGGCGCGGCAGGCCTCGGTCGTGATGGTGAAGCCCGGCGGCACCGGCAGCCCGAGGCGGGTCATCTCGGCGAGGTTGGCGCCCTTGCCGCCGAGCAGCGCGCGCAGGCCGGCGTGCCCGTCGGCCTGGCCTTCGCCGAAGCTGTAGACGTAGCGGGTCGGGTTGTCGGCTGCGCTCATCGAGACTCTCCCTCCGCATGGCACGGCACGGGCCGTTCGGGCGGGTAGCACCCCGGGCACCTCACGTCAACGGCCATCGCCGCGGTGTGCAGGCCGATCGGGGGCCCGCGCGGGGGATCACCGAGGCCGCGACCTGCCGCCTCACCTCACGCACGCGCCGTCGAGCACACGGCAGCGGCCGTCGCGGCGACAGGCGAGCGAACCCTGGCAGTGCGACACGATCGTGGCGGCGCAGCGGCCGGCGCGGTGGTGGCAGAGGCCCTCGGCGCGGCAGGCGGCCGAGCGCGAGCAGGCGTCGCACTGGCCGCGCGCGAAGTCGCACTTGCCGAAGTCCCGGCAGATGGCGGCGGCGGCGCAGTCGGCCGGGCCGCCCGCGCGGCAGTGGGGTCCGCTGAGGGTGCACCAGCCGAGCTCGCGGCAGAGCTCGCTCCGGGCGCAGCCCTCGACGGTGGCGACGCAGATCCCGTCCCTGGCGGCGCAGCGGCCCTCGAGGGGGCAGACGCGCGCGGCCCGACAGTCGTCGTCGTCGCGCGCGACGCAGGTGCCGGCGGTGCAGCGCGGGTCGCGGGAGGCGGCGAAGTCGCGGTCGGCCTGGGCGGGGCAGGCGGTCGGGGTGTGGTCGGGCGGCGGGGCGTGGCACTGGCCCCAGAGCGCGCAGGTGATCGAGGCGGCGGCGCAGGTGGCGTCGTCGCGGGCGACGCAGGTGCGGGCCGGCGGCGGGGCGAGGGCGGCGCGGCCGTGGAGGCGGGCCTCGAGACCGTGGGCGCAGTGGGCCTCGGAGGCGGCGGCGCAGGGCAGGCCGGGCTCGCACCACGGCGCGTCGGCCTCGGCGGCGCAGGCGACGAGCGTGAGCAACAACGGCAAGAGCGCACGTGCCACGGCGGCGTCGTAACCGGCGTGACCCGGCGCGTCAAACGGGAGGGCATGCACTTCGTGGGTTGTTCGTTGCGATGAACGACCGCGCGGGTTACCTTGCGCGTCCGCTCGTGGAGCAGGTGAGCGGCGAAGTCAGGGGGCGCGCCGAAGAGATCTCAGGTTCTGGCCGCGAAATGCCGATGACCTGCTGAGAGTGCTGGCGGAGGTGAAACGATGCAGGGATTGTTGCTCTTGACGTTGGCTGTCACGATTCCGGCCTCGGTCGCCCACGCGAACGAGGGGGCCTTCGTGCCCTGGACCGAGGCGACGTTCACGGCGCAGGTCCCGGCGCCGTACGGCAAGATTCAGCTCACCCTGAAGGCCGAGCCCAACGGGCGCCTGCTCGACGTCGCGGTCGTGCGCGAGGGCGACGTGGGGCTGCGCGTGCCGGCGGTGGCCTGGAACAACATCTTCCAGGCGCAGCTCGGGCAGGCGCGCACGACCTTCAAGACCGGCTTCGACGGGACGCCGTGGCTCTTCGTGCACATCCCGTACGGCGAGCCGATCTCGGTGCGCGGCCAGAAGGAGTGGAGCGTGCTGGTGATCGCCTTCCGCGGGGACCGCGCGGTGTACCGCGCGTTGAACATCCCGAAGCCGCGCGGTGGATACGACTGGTTGCCGGCGGACCTGCCGCGCGAGTGACGAGGCGATCGTAGAGTTCGGCCGCGTGGGCGTGTCGCGGGCGGCCACGAGGGCCGCCCTTACCGCGGCTCCGAGGGCCATGCGTGCAACCGAGCCGAGGGCGCGGGGGCATCCGTTGTAAGCGGATCTTCGGGCCGACGGGGGAGGCAAGGCCGGCGGGACCTCAGTGGATGAGTTCCTGCGCGTCGAGGAAGCGGCCGACCGAGTCGAGCAGCTCCTGGGCGGACAGCGGCTTGCGCAGGACGCGGGGGCCGAGGCGCGTGACGAGCTCGCGCGCGGCGTGTGAGATCGCGCCGGCGGTGATGAGCATGACGCGCGGCTCGACCGCGGGGAAGCGCTCGCAGATCCGGGCGTAGACCTGATCGCCCGGCAGGTCCGGCATCATCAGATCGAGCAGCACGAGGTCGTAGCTCGGGTCCTCCTCGAGGCGCTCGAGGGCGGCGAGCCCGCCGTTGGCGGTGGTGACGTGGTGGTGGCGCTCGAGCACGCGCGCGAGCGCCATGATCGTGGCCGGGTCGTCGTCGACGAGCAGGATCCGGCCCGAGCTCGGCTCGCGGCGGGGCGTCAGCGCCACGACCGGCGCGTCGTCGCCGGCTTCGGCGACGAGCGGCAGGGTCACGATGAAGGTCGTGCCTTCGCCGAGCCGGCTCTCCAGGCGGAGCTCGCCGCCGGCGGCGTGCACGATGCGGCGGCTCACGTAGAGGCCGAGGCCCATGCCGTTCTCGTGGGCGCGCGTGGTGAAGAAGGGCTCGAAGAGGCGTGCCTGTACCTCGGGAGGGATCCCGGGGCCGTTGTCGCTGACGCGGATGGCGCAGCGGCCTTCGGCCCGGCGGGCGTCGACGCGCACGACGCCGCGCCGGCCCGGGGTGAGCGCTTGCGCGGCGTTGCGCACGAGGTTGATCAGGACCTGGCCCAGGCGCACGTGCGAGAGCGGCACGCGCATCGCCGGCTCGACCGAGGACTCGACACGCGCGAAGTGGCGGGTCTCGTGCGAGGTCACGTCGAGCGCCCAGGCGACGGTCTGCTCGACGCTGGCCACGCCTTCGGCGGCGGGCTCGGGCGGCTGCCAGAGCGCGCGCAGATCGCCGATGATGGTGCGGATGCGCGTGGCGGCGTCGCGCACGTCGACGAGGAGCTCGCGGCGCATGGCCTCGCTCATGCGTGGGACGGCGTCGGCGCGGGTCGAGCCGAGCGGGGCGACGCCCTCGGCGGCGAGCACGAGGTCGAGGTTGCCGAGCACGACGGACAATGGGTTGTTGACCTCGTGAGCGACGCTGGCGGCCAGGGTTCCGAGCGCGGCCATGCGCTCGAGGAACTCGACCTGCGCGCGCAGTCGGAACTCATCGCCGATGTCGCGCAGGACCTGGACGGTGCCGAGGGCGCGGCCGTCGGCGACGATCGGGGCCTCGCGGCGGCTGACCATCGCTTCGCCGCCGTCGCGGTGGCGGAGCACGGCGCCGAGGCCTTCGAGCTCGGAGCGCGCGGGGTTGGTGGGCTCGGCGTGCGGGCGCTCGAGCTGCAGGACGCTGGCCAGCGGGAGGCCACGTGCGGCCGTGGCGTCCCAACCGGTGAGGCGCTCGGCGGCGCGGTTCAGGAGCTGCACGCGCCCGTGCTCGTCGGCGCAGACGATGGCGTCGTCGAGCGAGTCGATGGTCGTCTCGAACCACTGGTGGCGCTCGGCGAGCGCGCGCTCCATCTGGGCGCGGTAGAGGGCGACCTCGATCGAGGTCTTGATCTCGGCGGCGCGGAAGGGCTTGACCAGATAGCCGAAGGGGCCGGCGCGGCGCGCGCGCGCGACGGTGATCTCGTCGGCGTAGGCGGAGAGGAAGACGACGGGCACGCGGTGGCGCTTGAAGAGCTCGCTGGCGGTCTCGATCCCGTCGCGCGCGCCGTGGATCCGGATGTCGACCAGCGCGACGTCGGGGGTGTCGTGCGCGGCGAGGTGCAGGGCGTCGTCGGCCGACGAGGCGACGCCGGTGACGCGGAAACCGAGCTCGCCCAGGGTGTCGCTGAGATCGCGCGCGATCACGCCGTCGTCTTCGATGAGCATCACGCTGCGAGGCGCCATGGTTCAGCCTCCCGTTCCAAAGGACAGCCCGATGCGCGTGCCTTCGCCGCCGTGGCTCTCGAGGCGCGCGCCGAGCTGCTGCGCGAGCGTGCGCACCATGTCGAAGCCGAAGCCGGGTCGGGCGAAGGCGTCGGCGGGCAGGCCGACGCCGTCGTCGCTGACGGTGACGATCGCCTCGCCGTCGCGGCGGTCGATCGAGACGACGATCGTGCCGCGCGGGCGATCGCAGAAGGCGTGCTTGAAGGCGTTGGTGACGAGCTCGGTCAGGACGAGCCCGAAGGGGACCGCCATGTCGAGCGGCACGTCGAGCGGCACCACCTGGCAGCGCAGGCTGACGCGGCTCGAGCCGTGGGCGGCGGCGAGGTGGTCGCAGAGCTCGCGCGCATAGCCGCCGAGGTCGATGCGGCCGAGGTCGCGCGCGCGATAGAGGCGCTCGTGGATGAGCGCGATCGAGTGGATGCGGTTGCGCAGGTCCTCGGAGAAGGCGCGCACCGCGGGCGCGTCGACGCGACGCTCGTTCCAGGTGAGCAGGCTCGAGACGAGCTGCAGGTTGTTCTTGACGCGGTGGTGCACCTCGCTGACCAGCGCGTCCTTCTCGCGCAGCATGACGTGAAGGTGGGCGTTGGTGTCGAGGAGGGATTGTTGCGCGAGCTTCATCTCGGTGACGTCGACGCACGAGCCGATGAAGCCGGCGAAGCTGCCGTCCTCGAGGAACCAGGGGCGGCCGTGATCGAGCAGCCAGCGGTATTCGCCGTCGTGGCGGCGCAGGCGGTATTCCATGCGGAACTCGCGGCGCGCGATGAAGGCGGCGAGGTAGACGTCCATGCAGCGCTGCAGATCCTCGGGGTGAACGCCCTCGGCCCAGCCGACCCCGATCTCGCGCTCGAGCGGGCGGCCGGTGAAGTCGAGCCAGGTCTGGTTGAAGAACTGGCACTCGGAGTCGAGACCGCTCATCCAGAGGAGCACGGGCGCACAGTCGGCCATGGCGCGGAAGCGGGCGTCGTCGCCGGCGGCGGCGAGCGCGCCGAGCGCGGCCGTGGTTGGGGTGCGGGAGCCGAGGTCGGGCATCGTCACGCGTGTCCTCCTGTGAGCGGCGCGAGCCTGAGGTCGTCGGCGCGCGTGAGCTCGAGCCAGCCCGGACCGATGAGGTGATGCGCGAGCGGCTCGAGCGCTTCGCGGGTGAGGGGGCGCCAGCGCGCGACGAGCTCGGCGACGAGAGCGGCGTTGTCGGGTGAGCCGGCGCGCACGAGCTCGGCGAGCGTGAGGTGGAGCTCGCGGTGCCAGCGGGCGTCCTCGTGGAGCGAAGCCGACAGGAGCGGGAGCAGGGCGTCGCCGTGATCGTTGGCGACCTGGGGCCAGCGCTGCAGGGTGAGCTCGTCGAAGAGCGGCTCGAAGACGAGGCAGGTCGCCACGAAGCACTCGACCCAGTCGTGGGTGACGAGCAGGCGCTCGACGAGCCGACGCAGCGGCTGCCACTCGCGGCCGTCCTGCCAGGCGTCGCGGCCGCGCTGGGGGAGGCTCGGATCGAGGTCGACGAGCTGGCGCAGCCGGTAGGCGTAGCGCTGCACGCGGCGGAGCTCGTCGGCGGCGTGGAAGGTGAAGGCGATGACGATCGGGCTCGCCGGGGCGAGGCGGCCGAGGTAGGCCGCGAGCATCTGGAGGGCGTGCGCCGGGAAGCGCAGCGCCGACAGGGTGAGGCCGAGGCGGGTGCGCCAGGTGGGGGTGAGGCCGTGGTCGTAGCCGGAGGCGTCGATGCCGTCGCAGAGGGTCTGCAGGACGACCTCGCGATCGCGCTGCCGCTCGACGTAGCGGGCGTAGGTCGTCTGGGCGGGGTCGCGGAAGGCTTCCCAGTCGCAGCCGGTGAGCTGCGCAGTCGGGCCGTGGCGGCGGTAGAATCCGGCCATCGGCACGGCGACCGAGGAGCCGGGCGCGGGCGCGAACATGAGGCGTGTGCTGCCGACCTCGTAGTCGCTCGGGCGGCGCGCGAGGGCCTCGAGGTGCCAGTAGGTGCGGCGTCGTCTCATGCGCCGCTCGTCCAGGTGACGCGGTCGCCGTCGAGCCGGATCGCGCCCTGGAAGGACGGCATGATCTGCTCGAGCGCGCCGGGCAGCTCGAAGGGGGCGGCGAGGAGCGCCTCGACGCGCGCGCGCTCGAGCACGCAGACGCGGTGGCAGCTCACGCGCAGGTAGGCGCCGCGATCGACGACGGTGACGGCGGGGTCGAGCTGGCGGATCGCCTCGATGACGGCGCGCGCGGTGTCGCCGGCTTCGAGGATGGGGCCCGCGGCGTGGCGATCGCTCATCGGGTCGCCTCGGTGGCGGGGGGCGGACGCGAGACGAAGACGCGGCCGTCGGCGATGCGCACCGGGTAGCGCACGAGCGCGACGCCGGCCGGGTTCTCGCCGCGGCCGCTCCGGAGGTCGAAGGTGTGGTGGTGCGCGCGGCAGGTGAGCACGCAGCCGGCGAGGTGTCCCTCGGAGAGCGGCACGCCCTGGTGGGGGCACTTGTCGCGGTAGGCGCGCACCTCGTCGCCGAAGCGCACGAGGAAGACGGCGTCGCCCGCGACGGTGCAGGGCACGAGCTCGTCGCCCCAGAGCTCGTCGAGCGGCACGATGAGCTCGTCGCTCATGGCGTGCCTCGCGCGGCGGCGGGGCGCACGTCGACGCGGTCGAGGGGGGCGAGGCCGGCGGCGGCGACGGTGCGCACGGGGTCGAGGACCTCGCCGCGAAAGACGACCTCGGCCGGGGAGAACGGGGTGATGCGGGGCGCGGCGGCGTGCATGAGGCGCTCGGCGACGAGGTGCACCGCTTCGTGATCGTGCACGAGCACGAGCACGCCGAGCGTGTCGCCGGCGAGGAAACCATGCAGCGGCACGAGCATGCTCAGCGCTCCTCGGTGGGGGTGGGCGGTGCGGCGGGCGGGGGCTGGCGCCAGGGGTGATCGCCGCGGTGGGTGTCGCGGCCCCAGGTGTCGGGGTCGAGGCCGAAGTAGTCGCGCACGAGCGCGAGCAGGTTGGCGGGAGCCTCGCCGCGCAGGATGCGGCTGACGAGGTCGAGGTGGTCGCGGTAGCGCTCGGGCTCGCGCTCGAAGATCCAGCGGCAGGGCGCCGAGCAGAAGACGTGGCGGCGGCCGTCGTGGTCGAGGACCTCGGCGGTGTTGTGGCGGGCGTCGCCGCCGGAGAGCACGAGCTGGCAGACGTTGCAGAAGCCGATCGGGGTGGCGCCGTGGGTGTGCCACTCGACGCCGGGGCCGGAGGCGCGCCAGCGGGCGTCGATGCGCTCCCAGAGGGGGGCGAGCTCGAGCCAGGAGGCGGGGTACTTCTCGATGAGCCAGGCGCGCTCGTCGGGGCTCGGCACCGGGAGGTCGAACCAGACGGTGGCGCGGTGGGTGTAGGCGGAGAGGTAGACGCGGTGGTGGTAGTGGTCGATGGAGGCGACGAGCTCGTCCCAGTACCACGGGCGGGACAGGCCGTTGCGCGTGAGCGCGGCGTCGAACTGCTCGAGGATCCACTCGTCGACGAACTCGCGGAACGACTGGCGGCGCGCGTGCAGCGGGGTGAGGTAGTCCATCGAGATCCCGGTCACGACCGAGAAGAAGCGCCAGGAGCGCCAGAGCCACTTGTCGACGAGCGCTTGCACGCGCGGGCGATCGTGCACGGAGAGGATGCGCATCATCGCTTCGCCGATCTGGGCGTGGCGGGCCTCGTCGGTCTGGATGCTGGTCAGCATCTTCTCGAGCAGGCGGTCGCCGACGAGGCGGGCCATGGCGGCCAGCCCGATGAACTGGAGGTTGGTGAAGCCGGTCTCGAAGACGAAGTTGGTGGCGACGGCGAGCTCGATCGGATCGGCGCCGAAGAGGAGCTCGTCGACGAGGTGGCGCGCGGCGATGGCGATCCACTGGTTGGTGTGGAGGAAGCGGTGGGTCCAGTCGAGGCGCGGGTCGGCGGCGATCAGGTCGTGGCTGACGAGGAGCGGGATCTGGGTGTGGCGGAGCTCGTCGAGGGCGCCGAGGAGGGCGGCGTTGCGCCAGGCGGAGTCGCGGCCGAAGCGGGCGGCGCCGAGGTTGCCGACGACGGCGGCGAACTCGGCGAGCGGCAAGGTGGCGGCGTGGAGCTGGAAGGCGGAGCGCCAGGCCGGGTCGAGCGCGAGGTAGTCGTCGCGGTTGGCGAGGACCTCGCGCACGGCGCGCACGGACTCCTCCTTGGTGTGCTGGCCGTGCACGTACTCGTGGTAGGTGGTGCGGAAGGGCTCGTCGAAAGCGCGCCAGGCCTCGTCGGGCAGGTCGGCGGAGCCGGCGATAGCGCCGGGGAAGGCGTCGTCGGGGTCGATGTAGGTCGGCTGCCAGTCCAGCTTGCGCGCGAGATGCAGCCACTCGTCCCGCCCTCGGGGCATGGTGTCCTCCCGTCTCCCGATGCACGAAGGTACAGGGTGCGAGCTCGCACGTCACGCTCGGGATTGTAACCCCGTCGTGACCGCCGGCGGAGAGGGGGCCGCGCGCGCCGCGCGGGGGTCAGGGCTCGGGGTGGATGGCGACGTCGTCGGCGAGCTGGGGCGCCGAGATCCCGTGGCGCATGAGGCGGTCGGCGAGCTGAAGCGCGACCTCGTAGTCACCGAAGATCACGTTGGCGGCGATCATGCCGGTGGTCGAGCAGTGCAGCGCGGGCTCATAGATGTCGGGGATCAGGCGCTGGTCGGCGGGGATCGACATGTAGGTCGCGAGCAGCAGGTTGATGCCGCCGCGGCGGAGCAGGAGCGTCAGGATCGGATCCCGGCGGAAGGAGGTGATCGCGCTGGCGATCGAGGCGCCGAGCGGGCGGGTGGCGGCGACCATGAAGTGGTAGTCGGGGAAGAGCAGGCCGTCGGGGCCGAGCGTGATGCGGTGTACGACGATGCCGCCTTCGCCGGGCTCCTGCTCTTCGTCGTCTTCATAGGTGTAGAGCCCCTTGAGGGCGACCGAGGTGAGCGCCTCGCGCGTGTAGTAGCGCACCCAGGGGTCGTCGCCGGGGCGCGCCCAGGGGTTGTGCAGGCTCGGCTGCTTGCGCATCTGGCTGACGATGACGCATAGCCCGTTTTCGAGGCGGAGCTCGGGGTGGGTGCCTTCGCTGGCGAGGTGGTAGCGCTCGGGATCGGCGAGCAGGCCGCGGCGGCCGAGCTCGGCGAAGAGCTCGTTCTGGATGTGGTGGAAGCCGGTGTCGAGGATGAGCTGCAGCACGATGCGGTGGTCGGGGAAGACCTCGCCGTTGGCCTGCAGCACGTTGGCGGTGGCCTCGACCGGGACGCCGACCTCGCGCAGGTCGTCGTTGAGCGAGACGCCGACCATGAGCTTCTTCGCCTTGTCGGGGCCGAGGTGCTCGCGCAGGTCGCGGAAGAACTGGAGAGCCTTGTCGTACTTGCGGGCGAAGAGGCCGTTGGTCACCATCGAGCGCGCCGAGAGGTTGGGGGACTCGCGGATCTGGTCGAAGCCGACATCAGGAGCGGGATGTTGTAGGTCGGCTCGCCGATGCAGAAGGAGACGCGCTCGACGCCGAGCGAGGCGGCTTCGGCGAGGTGCGGCAGGACGTCTTCGCGCTTGTGCAGGTGCTGGCGCTCCTTGATGAAGATCGCGCCGCCGATGATGCAGTCCGGGCACACGACGTTGCATTTGCCGGTCGGGCCCATCGTGATGTAGCTCGGCTGGTAGTCGTTGAGCTCGGGCAGGCGCGCGATCGCCTCGTAGTAGTGCTCGCGGTGGCCGCCGGTCAGACGGTGCAGGAAGGGCACGATCTCCATGCCGAGGTCGAAGGTGCGGCGCACGTCGCTCGGGCCGACGCGGCCGGAGATGATCGCGTCGATCAGGTTGAGCGCCTCGTCGGCGTCGCCGGGGGAGGTGATGGCGCCGGCCGGGCCGTCGTGGAAGCGGTCTCACCGTATGTGACGTTGCTCGAGGACGGCCGCGTGCTCATCGCGGGCGGCGTCGACGGCGGGAGCAACGTGTTGACGACGTACGCCGAGATCTTCGTACCCGGCGTGGACGGCGGCGCGGACACGGTCGTGCCGACGGCGAACGCGATGCCGCACACGAGGTACCATTCGATCAGCGGCCGCCTCGGTGACGGGCGCGTGATCTTCGCCGGCGGCATCGACGACGCGGACGGGATGAGCGCCGACGTCTTCGACCCGGCGGACGACACCTGGTATGCGCTACCAGCGATGGAGACCGGCCGCCTGTGGGCGGCGGGCAGCGATCTCCACGATGGCTCGTTCCTCGTCGCCGGTGGCGTACCGTCCCCCGACATCGGAACCGCCGGGCTCGCGACGGTCGAGCGCTTCGATCCGGAGAGCGAGGACTGGGTGCCCATGAAACCGCTGCCCGAGGGCCGCATGGGCGCGGTGGCGGCCAGGGTCGATGATGTGCTGCTCGTCGTCGGCGGCGGCGAGGGCTTCGGATCGGACTTCCACGACGACAGCGTCATGCTCTCGTTCAAGAACGTCGCCCCGGTGGCGGTCGCGTCGGTCGCGGAGTACACGGTGCCGGGGATCCCCGGATACGCGACGGCGGTCGTGCTGTCGGCCGAGGGGTCGTACGACGACGACGAGGGTGACGTCCTGACCTATACGTGGACAGAGAGAGCGTCGACCCTCGCGGTCACCCTCGATCCGGTTCAAGAGGTGACCGTCGGCCTGGCGGTGGGCACGCACACGATCACGCTGACGATCACCGATCGCTATGGCGAGATCGGGACCGATGAGATCACGGTCGAGGTCGTTAACGCTGGGTCCGACCGGATCGGGGCGGCCACGGCGGTAACGGCCGCCGCTGATCGCGCGCGGGTCCGTCGATCCGCGCGCGACCTGCGGCGACGCGCTGATGTCAGCGACCGACCAGCGCTGCGACGAACGGGGTGCGCGGATCGGCGGCGAGCGCGGCGAAGGAGCCCTGTTGGACGATCGCGCCGCCCTCCATGACGGCGACCAGGTCGCCGAGCGCACGCGCGTCTTCGGGATCGTGGGTGACGATGAGGGTGGGGATCGCGAGCGCGCGCAGCGTGGTGGCGAGGTAGGTGCGCACCTCGCGGCGGGTGGCGAGGTCGAGCGCGGCGAGCGGCTCGTCGAGGAGCAGCGCGCGGGGCCCGATGACGAGGGCGCGGGCGAGGGCGACGCGCTGCTTCTCGCCGCCGGAGAGGGTGGCGGGTCGGCGGCGGCCGAGGTGGGCGATGCCGAGGCGGGCGAGCAGCTCGCGCGCGGTCTGGCGGCGGTCGCGTCGGTCGCCGAGGCAGGCGCTGGCGAGCGCGAAGGTGAGCTCGTGCTCGGCGTCGAGGTGCGGGAAGAGGGCGTAGTCCTGGGGCACGTAGCCGATCTTGCGGCGCTCGAGCGGCACGTCGAGGCGCGCGGCGTGATCGTAGAGGGTCTGGCCGTGCACGCGCAGGTGACCGGCGATGGGGCGCAGGGCGCCGAGCAGCGCGAGCAGGAGCGAGGTCTTGCCGGCGCCGTTGGGGCCGACGATGGCGAGCGTGCCCGCGGGCAGGGAGACGGTGACGTCGAGGGTGAGCGCGCCGAGCCGGGCGTGGATGCGGGCGTCGAGGGCGTGCGGCGGTGTGGGGCTCATCGTGGGTGCCGATCCGGGTTGGCGCGGCGGGTGGCGGCGCGCACGACGAGGAGCAGGGTGAAGGCGACGACGACCAGTACGATCGAGAGGGCCTGGGCGACGCGCAGGTCGGTCTCGAGGGCGGTGTAGATCGCGAGCGGCAGGGTCTGGGTCACGCCCTCGAGGTTGCCGGCGAACATGAGCGTGGCACCGAACTCGCCGAGCGCGCGGGCCCAGCACATGCTGGCGCCGGCGACGAGGGCGGGCAGCGAGAGCGGCAGGGCGACGGAGAAGAAGACCCGGAGCGGCGAGGCGCCGAAGGAGCGGGCGACGACGACGAGGCGCTCGTCGACCTTGCGGAAGGCGGAGATGGCGGCCTGCAGATAGAAGGGCGCGGCGACGAAGACCTCGGCCATGACGACGGCGGTGGTGGTGAAGACGACCGAGTCGCCCTCGCCGTAGAGGAAGGACAGGAGGCCGTGGCGGCCGAAGGCCATGAGCAGGGCGACGCCGGCGACGGCCGGGGGGAGCACGATCGGGAGCTGGAGCGCGGTCTCGACGAGGTGGGCGCGGCGTGAGCGCGAACGCGCGAGGACCCAGGCGAGCGGCGTGCCGAGGCAGACGACGATGACGAGGGAGGCGAGCGTCGTGAAGAGGCTCAGGCGCAGCGCGGGCCAGACCAGCGGGTGGGAGAGGCCGGCGCCGAGATCGGCGGGGCTGGTCGAGACGACGAGCGCGAGCACGGGGGCGACGAGGAAGGTGACGAGCAGCGCGCCCAGGGTGATGAGGAGCACGCGCTGGGTGGTGTGGGCGCGGGCGCTCATGGCGGCAGGAAGCCCGCGGCGGTGAGCGCGCGGCGGCCGGCGTGCGAGAGCACGTGGGCGACGAAGGCACGCGCGAGCTCGGGGTCGGCGCTGTCGCGGGTCGGCGCGATCGGGTAGGCGGCGGCGGTGACGAGCTCGGGCGGCAGAGGCACGACGCCGAGCTCGGCGCGCGCGGAGGCGGCGTCGGTCGCGTAGACGATGCCGGCGTCGGCTTCGCCGAGGCGCACCTTGGCGAGGACCTGACGAACGTTGAGCTCGCGCGAGACGATGCGCGCCTCGATGGCGGCGCGGAGGTCGGGGCCGTGAAGGGTGGCGGCGCGCGCGAGCAGCTCGGCGGAGTAGCGCCCGACGGGGACCTCGGGGCCGCCGACGACGAGGCGCGCGGAGGGTGGCAGCGCGGCGAGGTCGGTGAGGGAGCGCACGGTGGCGGCGTGCTGGCGCGCGACGATCAAGACGAGGGTGTTGCGGGCGAAGATCACCGGAGGCTCGACGCGGCCGGCGCGCTCGAGCGCCCGCATGTGGGCGAGATCGGCGGAGGCGAAGACGTCGGCGCGCGCGCCGTGCTCGATCTGGGTGCGCAGCGCCTGGGTGCCGGCGAAGTTGAAGGTGAGGGCGACGTCCGGGTGCAGGCGGGTGAACTCGTCGCCGAGGGCGGTGAAGACGTCGCGCAGCGAGGCGGCGGCGAAGACGGTGAGCGAGCGGGTGGCGCCGGGCGCTGCGGCGCCTTGGCACGAGGCGCCGACGAGGGTGGCGAGGCCGAGCGCGAGCACGGTGCGGCGCGTGCTCACGAGGCGCCTTCGAGCGAGACCTGCGCGCCGGTCGGGGTGGTGTCGTAGCCGACGCTCGTGAGCTCGCGTCGGAAGCCGTGTGAGACGAGCGCGTCGAGGAGGCGGGCGAGGCGCGGGTCGTCGGCGAGCGCGCGCGGGATGACGAGATCGTAGCGCTCCTCGGCGAGCGGGGTGAAGGCGAGGCCGTGCGCGATGGCGGCGTCGCGGGTGGCGATCCCGGTGTCGGCGGCGCCGAGCGCGATGGCCTGGGCGAGCTCGAGGTGGCCGCCGACCTGGACCGCGCGGGTGACGGCCGAGCGCGGCAGGCCGAGCTTCTTCAATGCGCGCTCGAGGAGATCCTGGGCGCCGGCGCCGCGCTCGCGGGTCGCGACGCGCAGGCCCGGGCGGGCGAGGTCGGCGATGGCGCGCGGAGGGGGCGCGAGGTCGGGGCGGGCGAGCAGGCCGAGCTCCCAGCGGCCGAGGGTGACGACGACGAAGCGCTCGGCGAGGGGGCGCGGGTCCTCGGAGGGGATGCAGGCGCGCAGCGCGGCGAGGATGGGCGGCTCGCGCGCGGCGGTCTCGACGAGGTGCACGCCGGCGACGTGGGCCTGGGCGGCGGCGAGCGCGCCGAGGGCGGCGGCGCTCGAGCGCGAGAGCCAGCGGCAGCGACCGGGGCCGCGGGTGGCGTCGAGGCGATCGGCGAGCAGCCCGAGGGCGGGCGCGCAGCCGGCGACGAGGAGGTTGTCGCGGGCGTCGGCGGCGGGGCGGATCGGCTCGATGACGAGGCCGTCGGGGCGACGCTCGCGCACGAGGCCGTCGGC
>WYBB01000122.1 GCA_011526585.1 Deltaproteobacteria bacterium | reverse complement strand
CGTCGGCCGCGCTCGGCTCGCCGAAGGCGGTCGTGCAGTAGTCGAAGGCGTCGCCGACGATGTCGTTCCAGACCACGCGCGAGAAGCCGCCGCCGCAGCCCTCGCCGCCGTCGGTCTCGAGGATCGCGACGTTGTCTTCGTTGGAAAAGCGCGTGATCTTCTGCGTGCAGAACCCGTCCCAGCGCGTGTCGCTGATCGTCTCGTCGCCGAAGCCCGAGTTCCACGTGCCGGCGAGCTCGAACGACGTCGCGCTCGGGCCGCCCGCTTCGCCGTCGTCTCCGCAGCCGGTGGCGAACACCAGAGCCAGGACCCCGAGCCCCGTTGCCATCTTCTTCATGCCTTCCTCCGTCGCGACCGACGGGGGGAGGTGAAGGCGGCCGGGGCGACGTGGACCTTCCGCGTGACCCGGAAACCGGCGGCACCTCCCTCCGAGGTCGCACTGGTGAAGCGGATCGGCGCCGAATATCCTGACTCCCGGGTCAGCCTCGCCCGAACCTTCCCAGGCCGCCATCGCTGGCGGGCCCAGTGGTCTCCTCGGGGTCGTCACCGGTCACAGTTGCGGGGGCAGTGCTGGCCTCTCACCAGCTTCCTCGGCGCCGCCGCGATCTCAATCGTCGGCCGGATAGCCGATGGGCGCGGCGAGGTCAAGCCAGGTGAGCGGTGACCGCCGGGAGGCGGTCAGCGTGGGCCGAGGTGGCGCTCGAGGAAGAGCACGACCAGCTCGGAGAAGGCGTCGCGGTTCTCGCGCTTGGAAAAGCCGTGGCCCTCGTTCATGGCGACGAGCTTCCAGGCCTCGCGGCCGCTCTTGCGCACGGCCTCGACGATCTGCTCGGCCTCGGACAGCGGCACGCGTGGGTCGTTGGCGCCGTGCGCGACGAAGAGCGCGCTGCGGATCTCGTCGACGTGGGTCAGCGGCGAGATCGCGGTCAGGAACTCGCGCATGGCGGGATCGCTCTCGTCGCCGTACTCGCGGCGCCTGAGCTCGCGTCGGTAGGCGGCGGTGTTCTCGAGGAAGGTGACGAAGCTCGAGATCCCGACCATGTCGATCCCGGCGACGATCCGCTCGCCGAAGTGCACGAGGCTCGCGAGCACCATGTAGCCGCCGTAGCTCCCGCCCATGACCGCGACCTTGGAGGCGTCGAGGTCCTTGCGCGTGCCGATCCAGTCGACGAGCGCGCCGATGTCCTTGACCGAGCCCTCGCGAAGGCGGCCGTCGTCGAGCGCGAGGTAGGCCTTGCCGTAGCCGTCGGAGCCGCGCACGTTCGGCACGAGCACGGCGATCTTCGACTCGCTGACGAGGTACTGCAGGAGCGGGGAGAAGTTGGGGCGGGCCTGCGACTCGGGACCGCCGTGGATGTTGATCACGACGGGGAAGGGGCCGTCGCCGGGCGGGCGGTAGACGAAGGCGGGGATCTGGCGCCCGTCGAAGCTCGGGTAGCGCACGAGCTCGGGCTCGACGAAGCGGGACGCGTCGAGGCCGCCGACCTCGGAGCTGGTCCAGCGCGTCACCGAGCGCTGGCGGTGATCGTAGCTGAAGGCGTCGCCGTTGCTCGTCGAGCCGGACAACGAGAAGGCGACGACGGGCGCGTTGGCGGCGAAGGAGAGGCCGCGGATCACGCCGCGCGGCACGGCGGGGCGCGCGAGCTCCTTGCCGGTGCGGCCGTCGAGGATGCGCAGGACCGACAACCCGTCCTCGTTCGTGACGGTGGCGAGGAGGCGGCCGTCACCCGAGCGCGCGATCGCCTCGACGTTCCAGGTCGGCGGCGGGCCGAGCGGGGTGGTGGCGCCCGAGTCGAGCGCGAGGCGCATGAGCGCGACGAAGTCGCCGCCCTTGTCGGTGGTGACGATGACCGCCTTGCCGTCGCCGGAGAAGGTCGCGTCGCGGTAGGCGGCCTTGTCGGTGGTGAGCGCGCGCGCCGTGCAGGTCTGGACGTCGACGAGGTGGAGGCGCGACTCGGCGATCGAGAGGTACTCCTGCACGAGGAGGAGGCGCGCGTCGGGGGAGAACTCGAGCGGCGTGTAGTGCCCGCTGGCCTCGACGCAGAGGCGGGCGCTGGCGGGGTCGGCGCCGTCGCCGAGCCAGATGTCCATGTCCTTGCCGTTGCGCGCGTTGGAGTAGTAGGCGACGTGGCGCCCGTCGCGCGCGACGGCGAGGCCGCCGTGGCGTGAGCGGCCGTCGGTGAGGCGGGTGATGCGGCCGTCAGGGGCGGCGCGGAAGAGCTGGTAGTTCTCGTCGCCGCCCTGGTCGCGAATGAAGAGGAAGGCGCCGCCGCCGCCGGGGACGAATTCGGCGTTGCGCACCGGCTCGGCCTCGAAGGTGAGCTGGGTGCGCGCGCCGCCGGGGGTGGTGACGCGGTGGATCTGGTCGGTGGTGCCGAAGCGGGTGACGACGAGCAGCGAGCGGCCGTCGTCGCTGACCGAGGTGACCGAGGCGGAGCGCGCCTCGAGGTAGCGTCGGAGGTTGGCCTTCAGCTCGGCGGGGATCTCGGGGGTGCCGTCGAGGATCAGCGGGCCGGCGGGGGCGGGCGCAGGGGCGGGATGGGGAGAGGGAGCGGGAGGGGGAGCGGGAGCGGGATGGGGAGCGGGAGGGGGAGAGGAGGCGCAGGCGAGGGTGAGCGCGAAGGCGGGGGCGAGCGTGATGAGCTTCATCGGGCTTCGATAGCAGAGCGGGCGTGGGTGCGGAAGTCGCGGCGGTGACAGTCGGCGGTCTGCGTGCGAAGGTCCGAGCCATAGGCGACGACATCGAAAACACCGAGCGATACCGTGTGGTCCCGGGCGCGAGCTTCTCGCTCCTCGACTACGACCCCAACGGCACCAAGACCTTCGACGGCAACAAGAAGGAGAGCCAGGAGGTCTTCGACCGCTTGAACCAGCGCCTCGAGGACCTGCAGGAGCTGCTCTACGCCGATGGGCGCCACAAGGTGCTGATCGTGCTGCAGGGCATGGACACCGCGGGCAAGGACGGCGCCATCCGCCACATCTTCGACCGCACCAACCCGCAGGGGGTCAAGGTCGCCTCGTTCAAGCGGCCGACGCCGCTCGAGCTCGCCCATGACTACCTGTGGCGCGCGCACGCGCAGATGCCCGGCAGCGGGGAGATCGTGATCTTCAACCGCTCGCACTACGAGGACGTGCTGGTCGTGCGCGTCGACGCGCTGGTGCCCGAGGAGCGCTGGCGCAAGCGCTACCATCACATCGTCGAGCTCGAGCGGCTGCTCGCCGACGAGGGCACGACCATCCTCAAGTTCTTCCTGCACATCTCCAAGGACGAGCAGAAGGAGCGGCTCGAGGCGCGGCTGGCGGACAAGGAGAAGCTCTGGAAGTTCGACAAGGGCGACCTCGCGGTGCGCGCCAAGTGGGACGCCTATCAGGCGGCCTACGAGGAGGCGCTGGCGAGGACCTCGACGAGCTTCGCGCCGTGGTACGTGATCCCGGCGAACAAGAAGTGGTACCGCAACCTGGTGATCTCGAAGATCATCGTCGAGCGGCTCGAGGCGCTCGGCTTGAAGCACCCCGAGCCGCAGGATCTCGCTGGCGTGACGGTCGTGTAGCGGGCGTGGCAGCGGGCAGCGGGCTTGCGGCGGCGTCGATGTCCTGGTAATACCATCGGTATGACCACGACCAAGATCGCGATCTCGGTGCCAGCGGACGTGCTCGCGCGCGCGCGCGCCGAGGTCGCCAGGGGACGCGCGCCGAGCTTGAGCGCCTATGTGGCCGACGCGCTCGATCAGAAGGCGATGCTCGACGAGCTCGACGCCATGCTCGACGCGATGCTCGAAGAGAGCGGGGGGGCCCTGAGGGAGGATGAGCGCGAGCAGGCGCGGAGCGACCTCGGGCTCGTCGCCCCCGCCGGCGGTGGCGCTCGGTCGCGCAGCGGCAGGAAGCGGAGACGCGCGTGAGCGGTCTGACCCTGGATGCCGGCGCGCTGATCGCGTTCGAACGCGCGGATCGACGCATGGTGGCGATCGTCAAGGAAGCGCTCGCGCACGGCGCGACCCTGGCCGTGCCGGCCGGCGTCGTCGCGCAGGTGTGGCGCGATGGCCGTCGCCAGGCGCGACTCGCTCGCCTGCTGGGGACCGCGGTGGTGGCGATCGAGGGGCTCGACGACCGGCGCGCGCGGGCCGTCGGCCAGCTCCTCGGGGCGCGCGGGGCGAGCGACGTGGTCGACGCGTCGGTCGTGCTCTGTGCGCGGCGTCGGGGTCACGGCGTGGTGACGAGCGATCCGGACGACCTCGCGCGGCTCGATCCCGAGCTGCGGCTCGTGGTGATCTGAAGGGCCGCGCTGGGGCGGGCTACTTGAGGAGGAAGGCGGCGGTCTGGGCGACGTCGAGCGGGATCTCGCCAAACGGCGTGCCGACCATGACCTTGGCGTCGAGGCCGACGTCGACCGGGTTCTTGCCCTGGAGGGTCGTGATCATGGTGCGGCCGAGCGCCATCAGGTCGAGGTTCACCGGCAGGGTGACGACCTGCTCCTGGCCGGCGGGTGCGTCGGGCACGTTGTCGAGCACGCCGCTGGAGACCTGGGTGCCGGCGAGCTTGAGGCCGTAGTCGAAGCCCTTGAACTTCAGCGGGGCGCCGCCCTTGTCGTTCTTGAAGCCGAGGTCGACGTTGAGGGTGGCCTTGTTCTTGAGGACGTTGAGCTCGGCGAGCTTGGCGCCCTTGAGCGAGATCGACGGCGGGCGCACGACCGGGAAGCGGCCCTCCTCCTTGAAGGGCACGTTGGCCATGCCGACGGGGGTGTTGAAGCCGAAGTCGCCCGCGAGCGAAAACGCGATGTCGTCCTTGCCGTCGACGTCCTTGACGAGGTTGAAGATGTCGGAGAACGCGAGCGCGACCGGGATCGACAGCTCGGTGTCGCCCTTGGACTTGAGCTGGAAGCCGTCGGTGTTGCGGCCCTTGACGAACTCGTGGCCCTCGAGGCCGAGCGCGTAGCCGAACTGGTCGAGCTTGACCGAGATCGGGTTGGGGTTCTGCACGTTGAAGACGAAGTCGACGGCGATGTCCTTGAAGTCGATCTTCTGGAGGGCGAGCTTGTCGAAGCGGATCTTCGGCGTGTAGGGCGCGAGCAGATCGCCGAGCTGGGTCGAGCCGCAGGACAGCGCCGCGAGCCCGAGGGCAGCGGCGAGGACGAAGGAGAGGGGGCGGCGCATGGCGGGTCCTTGGGTGGTGGGTGGCGGCGTGATCAGACGGTAACGCGCATCAGGTCGTCCGCGAAGATGAGCTCGATCCCCGGGGGGCATTCTGCGAGGAGCGCGGGGCTCTCGTCGCGCACCTCGCGCGAGAGATGCGAGAGCAGGACGCGGCGCGCGCCGGCCTCCCGGAGGAGCACGCGCCAGTCGGTCCAGGCGAGGTGACGGCCGCACGGCGGGCGCAGGCCGGTGCACTCGGCGACGAGCAGATCGGCGCCGCGACTGGCCTGGAGGAAGCCGTCGCAGAGCTCTGTGTCGCCGGAGAACGCGATGACCCTGCCGGAGGGGCCGGTGACGCGCAGGCAGAGCGGCTGGTCGGGCGGGTCCATGTGCTCGGCGGGGAAGGCCTCGACGCGATAGCCGAGGAGATCCATGTGCTCGCCGGGCGCGAGCTCGCGCAGGTGGGTCGGGTAGGGGCGCTCGCGGCGGGCGACGTCGCGGTAGAGGGCCTCGTAGAGGGTGTGCAGGCGCGCCTCGAGCCCGACGGCGCCGACGAGGTGCAGGGGGGCCGTGCGCAGGTCGTGGTACATGCCGTCGAGGAGCAGGAACGGCAGGCCGCCGAAGTGGTCACCGTGCAGGTGGGTGATGATGACGGCGCCGAGATCGGTGCCGGCGAGGCCGGCCTTGCGCAGCGCGTAGAGGGTCGTCGCGCCGAAGTCGATCGCCACCGACGGGGCGTCGCCGTCCTTGATCACATAGGAGGCGTGGCACCGCCCTGCACCATTGAACGCGTCCGAAGAACCGAGCACCAGGAGATCCATCGCCGAGGAGCTTATCAGAACGACGCGATTGCGGTAGACCCCAAGCGTGCGGCAGGAACGCCAGTGGTAACGCGGGTCGTCGGCGCGGTGATCGAGGCCGCGCACGCGCTGGACGATGGTGGCTTCGCGCTGGCGGGGCACGGCTGGGCGCCGGGCCGCGTGCTCATCGCGCGGCGCGGGCCGGACAAGCGGCATCCCGGGAAGTGGGAGCTGCCCGGCGGCAAGATCGAGGCGGGCGAGAGCGCCGAGGCGTGCCTCGTGCGGGAGCTCGACGAGGAGCTGGGGATCGCGGTCGAGGTCGGGGCGTACGTGGCGACGCACGTGCACGATTACGGGCGGGGACCGATCGCGCTCGAGGCGTGGCGCTGTCGTTGGGTCGAGGGGCGGCTGCGGCTGGTCGATCACGACGCGGTCGCGTGGGTCGAGGTCGACGCGCTCGAGGGCTTCGATCTCGCCGAGGCGGACGTGCCGCTCGTGCGCGCGCTCGCCGGGTGATCACGCGGTCTGGTGCACGCGGATCAGCACCTTGCCGACGCGCCTGGGCAGCGTGACCGCGACCTCGATCGCGAGGTCGTCGCCGGCGGGCTCGACGACGAGCGCGAAGCCGGTGATCGCGCCCGCGGCGACCTCGGCCTGGAGCAGGCGCTCGGCCTCGCGCTTGAGCGTGGCGAGCGCGCCGCGATCGCGGCCGAGGCGGTGGGTGAAGCGGCGGCTCAGCTCGGTGAGCTTCGCTTCGAGGTGCGCGGTCGGGCCGGTTGCGACGGCGCTGGTCTCGGGGTCGGGCGCGGGCGGGCGGCGCAGCGGGCGCACGCCGGGGGGCAGCACGATGCGCGGGCCCGAGCGGGGCGCGGCGCGGGTCGTGAGCGCGATGACGCCGGCGTCGACGAGCGCGGGCGCGAGCGGGCGCGGGTGCAGCTCGGTGAGCGGGCCGAGCGCGGGGCGACCGGCGAGGAGCGGCAGCGCGAGGGCGGCGGCGGAGACGGGCAGCGGGCGGCGGTGGCCGGGCAGCATCACGGCGCCGGCGGGGTGGGCGTAGCGGAGGCCGCGCTTGTGGGCGGCGAGGACCTCGCCGGGGGTGGCGTCGGCGGGCAGATCGGCGATGAGCGTCGCGTCGGGGTGCGGGCGCGTGAGGGTCGCGCGGGCGTCGCCGGAGAGCGGGTGCACGAGCGCGATGAGATCGCTCTCGTCGGAGAGCGCGTCGAGGGAGGGCGCGACGATGACACGGGGCACACGCTCGAGGAGGGCGAGGGCGGCGGCGACGAGCGCGGGGCGCCGGGCCCAGTCATCGCCGAAGAGGCGAGCGATCTGATCGAGGCGCCCGAGACGCACGGGGCCGCGCGCCTCTTCGGCGTCGGGATCGAGGATCGCGGGGGTGGGATCTCGGTGCATGGCGATCTGTGCGCTGTCTGACACGCCTTCCAATTCGGACCGACACGGCGTTAGCACGGACGCGTCGCGGGACGTCACTCGCGACCGCTGGCGCTGCGTGCGGGCGCACTCCAATAGAGGTCTACCATGTCACGAAAGCTCTGTGCATTTGCACTCGGCTCCGTCGCCTCGTTCGGCGTCGGGGCGTGCGCCGATACGGCGCCCTCGGATAAGGAAGGCAACCGGGTGGCGATCGGGGTCTCCCCGTTGACGCTGCCGGGGATCGAAGACGCCTGTTACGGGCTCACCGTGTTCGATGCCGCCGCGGGCGGCGGGCAGGTCGTGTGGAGCCAGGCCGACGTGTGCTCGGACCAATATGGCGACGGCGCCGGCGCCATCACCTACATCGGCACCTGCGTGGACGAGAACGCGGGCGGCTCGCAGATGAACAGCGTGCAGCTCGTGCTCGAGCAGCTCTGCGACGGGCCGTGCGAGGACGACCTCTCGACGGCGATCGATCCGAGCACCTACGTCAACCCGTGCGCGGCGGCGGGCGACTGCGTGCTCGACGTGCCGTGCGAGAAGAACGCCGACGCGCTGGTCGAGTTCAACATCACCGTCATGCGCGACGCCAACCAGGGCTTCTTCGACATCGCCGTGAACTTCGAGGACATCTTCTGCTCGGCGAAGTTCGACTGCGAGTACGGGACCGACGATCCGATCGCGCTCCTGCACACCGTCCATGGCGATCGCGGTCACACCGCCGTCCTGGCGCTGGCTTGCTCGGCCGGCGCGGAGAGCGGCGTCGACACGCAGCTCTTCATGAACGACATCCGGATCAAGTGCGACAACGGCTACTCGACCGTGCTCTCGCCCAACGCCGGGCCGGGCAACGTCTACGATCCGCCGGGCGACCCGGCCGACGGCAAGGTCTGGCAGTACGCGACCTACAAGGACACCGAGGAGATCCCCTGCGGCGATGTCGACGACGACGGCGACGAGGACAGCTGCAACAAGATCTTCTGGAACGTCGCCATCGGCATCGAGGGCCTGCCCGCCGGCTGCTACCTGCAGACGACGGCGAGCGCGGCGGACGGCACGCCGGCGGG
>WYBB01000121.1 GCA_011526585.1 Deltaproteobacteria bacterium | reverse complement strand
AGATCCGCCCGGCCTCCTTGCCGTCGCCGTCGCCGTCGTCGACCCGGAAGACGTGCCCGCGCGGCTCGTCGCCGACGGGTGTCGTGCTCGCGCCGCTCACCGGTCCGAGCGCGAGCTCGTCGATCGTGAACGTCGTCGGCGCCAGCACGCCCCCTTCGATCGCCGGCGCCATCACGACCTCGCCCCGCAGGTCGAGCGCGCCGAGGCGCACCGTGAGCTCGACGTCGTGATCGGTCCACACGTCGATCTGCATCGACGGTTGCGCACCATGGAGGAATGCGACGAAACGGGTCTCGGCGGACGCGACCCCGGCCGCGTGTCCGAAGACGCGCTCGCCGGCGCGGTGCAGGCCGCCCGCGCCCTCGTTGCCGGCCGCCGCGACGAGGATGCGCCCCGGGCCGCTCAGGTTGTCGAGGCAGCGATCGGCCAGGCCGGAGCCGTCGTGAGGGCCGAAGTGCCCGCCGAGGCTCATGTTGACGACGGCGGGTCGCCCCAACGTCTCCGCGACCGAGAAGACGAAGGCCGCGCCGTCGCAGACCGCGGTCGCGAGCGCCGCGTGGGGATCGTCGAGGCCCGGCGGAGCGCCGAAGTCCACGAAGACGATCTCGGCGCCCGGCGCCACGCCGCCGTAAGGGCTGGCGTCGTCGCCGCCGCCGGCGGCGATCCCGGTGACGTGGGTGCCGTGCCTGCGGCCGGGTTCGCTCTGCAGGCAGCCGCCCGCGACGATCGCGCGGCGGTCGCAGAGGTGGCCGTAGTCGAAGCCCGCCGGCGGCGTGCCCTGGACGGCCTGATCCCACAGCGCGATCACGCGCGGCTCGCCCGCCTCGTCCCGGAACGCCGCGTGCGTCAGATCGAGATCGAAGTCGACGACGCCGACGATCACCCCTTGCCCCGTCAGGGCGTAGGGCAGGGGGGCGTGTCCCGCGTGCACCTCGTCGACCCGCGTCGCCGCGCGCGCCGCGTCGAGGTTGGCGCGCACCGGCAAGGCGCCCTCCATGCGCATCACGCTCGGCTCGTCGGCCAGCGCCTCGATGTGCGCGGCCGGCAGGCGCACGGTCATGACGTCGCCGGCGACGGTGCCGACGACTCCGCCCAGACGCGCGATGGCGCTCTGCGTCGCCTCGCGATCGCGCGTCTGCACGAAGGCCGCGACCAGGTGGGCCCGGTCGTGGCGCGCGTCGTCGAGGCGCAGTCGCAGCGCGCCGTCGAGCTTGTGCACGCCGCGCAGGGGCGCGAGCGCGGGGCCGGGGGCAGCGAGTGCGGCGTTCGTCACCAGGAGGCAGACGAGCGACGCGAATCCGTACAGCGAGGGGATCGCGCGGGAACTCATGGGGCTCTTCATGCCACGGCGCGGAGCGGGCGTCTGCCGTCTCGCGAGGTGGTCCCGACCGCCGTCCTGCGTTACGCTCGGGTCATGGGCGACGAAAAGCGCGAGCGACACTCCGAGGACTGGTTCGGCGACTCCCGTGACCATTGGTGGAACCGCGACTTCCTCGCGCTCATCACCCGGCGCTGGGATCTCGCCGAATGCCAGCGCGTGCTCGACGTCGGCTGCGGTGTCGGCCACTGGGGGCGCGCCTTGATGCCGCACCTGCCGCTGACGACGACGCTCATCGGCATCGATCGCGAGCCGGACTGGGTCGCCGAGGCCACCACCCGCGCCCGCGTCTTCGGCCTCGAGGGCCGCGCGACCTATCAGCAGGCGACGGTCGAGGCCTTGCCCTTCGAGGACGCCAGCTTCGATCTCGTCACCTGTCAGACCGTGCTCATGCACCTGCCCGATCCGCGCGCCGGCCTCGCCGAGATGTTGCGCGTGCTCGCGCCGGGCGGTCGCATCCTCTGCGCCGAGCCGAACAACCTCGCCGCCGCCGTGGCGCGCTTCGACCTCGGCGACCAGGCGCGCCCCCTCGACGAGCTGCTCGCCCTCTTCGAGCTCGAGCTGCGCGCGCTCGTCGGCAAGCGCGTGGTCGGCGACGGCGACAGCACCATCGGCGAGCACGTGCCCGGGCTGCTCGCCGCCCTCGGCGTCGTCGATATCGACGTCTATACATCGGACAAGGCCGCGCCCTTCGTGCCGCCCTACGCCAGCGACGACGAGCGCGCGCGCATCGACGGCTGGCGCGACATCGTCGAGCGGCGCCTGTGGATCGCGCCCAAGGACAAGTGCCGCACCTACTACCTCGCGGGCGGCGGCGACGAGGCGAGCTTCGAGGCGCGCTGGGAGCTGATCATGGACGAGCACGCGCGCACCTACGCCGCGCTCCAGGCCGGCACCTACAGCACCGCCGGCGGCGCGCCGTTCTACCTCGTCTCGGGTCGCAAGCCAGCGTAGCTCACGGGCGCCAGCGGGTGAGCCGCCGCACCCGGTTCATGATCGGATCGATCAGGGGCGCGTGACGCACGGCGTCCCACGCGGCGAAGAACGACTCCGGCTCGCGGCCCAGGCGGCGCCGCGCGACCTCGATGATGAGCGGGTGGAGGCCCGCGCGCCGGACGAAACGCTCCACGCGCAGCATGCGCTCGGAGGCGCCGGCAGTCATCGTCAGCGGCACGCCACGTCCGAAGGCCGCGAGCTCGGAGAAGCTGCTCATCGCGGTGCCGATGATCGCGTCGGTCCGCCTCAGGAGCAGGAGGTCGACCAGCGCATCCTCGATCGCCTCGGGGGTATCGCGGTCCAGGCTGCGCGGTGTCGTGAAGACCACGCGCTCTCCGAAGCGGCGGCGCATGATCGCGCGCACGCCCTCGTGGACCACCGCGCCCTCACCAAAGGTCCGCGCTCCGTCGTCGGTGGCGAGGAAGATCCCGGCGT
>WYBB01000120.1 GCA_011526585.1 Deltaproteobacteria bacterium | reverse complement strand
TCACCGCCGGCGGCCACCTCCTGCTCGTCACCGTCGACGGCCGCGGCCCGGCCGGCGTCGGCATGACCATGGACGCGCTCGCCCAGCACCTCGTCAACCTCGGCGCCGTCGACGGCTTCAACCTCGACGGCGGCGGCTCGACCGCGATGTGGATCGCCGACCAGTCACTTACCGGTCTGGTCAATTTCCCTTCCGACGGCGACGGCGTCACCCACACCGGCGACCGCGCCGTCAGCGACGTGCTGCTCGTGTTCTCGACGCCCTGAGCCAAAGCCGCGCTCCGTCACTTGAGCCCGTACTTCTCCATGCGATTCCTGAGCGCATAGCGGCTCAGCCCGAGCAGCTTCGCCGCCGCGGTCTGGTTGTTCTCGGTGCGCTCGAGCGCCTGGACCACGAAGTCGCGCTCCACCGCGTCGAGGTCCACGCCCTCCGGCGGCAGCACGAAGCGCGACGAGCCGGTCGTCGTCACCACCTGCTGCGGTGCCGCAAAGCGGATCTCCGGCGGCAGGTGCGCGAGCTCGATCTGCGGCTCGTCGCGAAAGAGCGTCACGATCCGCTCCATCACGTTCTTCACCTCGCGCACGTTGCCCGGCCACGCATAGCGTGTCAGCGCCTCCATCGCCGGCGCGGACACGCCCTTGAGCTGCCCCGGGATGCGCTTGGTGAAGACCTCGAGGAAGTGCGCGACCAGTTGCGCCACGTCGCCGCCACGCGCCCTCAGCGGCGGCAGCTCGATCGGGATCACCGCCAGCCGGTAGAAGAGGTCGCGCCGGAAGCGTCCGTTTTCGACCTCCTTGGCGAGATCGCGGTTGGTCGCCGCGATGATCCCGGCGTCGATCTGGATGTCGGTCACGCCGCCGACACGCTTGACGCGTCGACTCTCCAGCGCGCGCAGGAGCTTGGCCTGGGTCGTGATCGGCATCTCGCCGATCTCGTCGAGGAAGACGGTCCCCCCGCGCGCGACCTCGAAGAGCCCGCGCTTCTGCTGGCGCGCGTCGGTGAAGGCGCCGCGCTCGTGGCCGAAGAGCTCGGACTCGATCAGTGTCTCCGGCAACGACGCGCAGTCGATCTCGACGAAGGGCGCGTCCTTGCGCGGCCCCTGGTTGTGGATCGCCAGCGCGACCAGCTCCTTGCCGGTCCCGGACTCGCCGGTGATCAAGACCGTCGGGCCGTCGATGCCCTCCAGGCGTCGCAGCATCTCGAAGACCGAGCGCATCGCCGCCGAGTCCCCGACGAGATTGCCGTAGCGCGCCCGCTCCTTCTCGCGCAGATAGCTGACCTCGTGGGACAGGCGCTCGTTCGAGAGCGTGCGCTGGATCTGCAGCGTGACCTCGCGCAGGTCGAAGGGCTTGATCAGATACGCCGCGGCCCCGAGCTGTGTCGCCTCGATCGCCGTCTCGATCGCGCCGAACGCCGTGAGCACGATCACCGGCAGGTCGAGCCCGTGCTCGCGCATCTTGCGCAAGCAGCCGAGCCCGTCGAGGACCGGCATCTTCAGATCGAGGATGATCAAGTCCGGCGCCGTCTCCATCGCCTGCTTGAGACACTCCTCGCCGTTCTGGGCCAGGCCGACCTCGAAGCCCTCCGCGGTCAGGTGCTCTCCGAGCGACCAGCGGATCAGCTCCTCGTCGTCGCAGATCACGATCCTCGGCTTCGTTTTCACGTTCTTGTCTTCAGCCATCGCGGCGCGCAGCATCGCACAAGCGGAATACGCCTGCACCTGCCCGCCTTCACCGGCGGATATCAGCGCCAAACCTGGAGGCGGGGGCGTTGGTGTGCATTGTCACACGCGCGAGGTGTCGGTTCGCGCACCCTCGGAGCCACCCCCTCGCGCGCCGACCGCGCACGCCCCCGTGCAACCCCGCACGACGCGCCTCGCTGCGGCATTCCGGGCCGCGACCCGCCGTCCCCCTTGACCCCCGTCATGCGCGGCACGGCCCGTGCACCGCGCGGGGCGCCGTGTCGGTTCGAACAGCCCATCACTGTGCCCATTGCCGCGCCCCGCTTCCGCGCACCGCCGAGGCTCCCGCCGACGCCTTCTGTTGCGGCGGCTGCCGCGCCGCGCGCGCGCTGGTCGCCGAACACGGCCTCGACCGCTACTACGAGCTCACCTCCGGCACCGGCACCCCCGGCGCCGACGCACCACCCGACCTGCACTGGCTCGCGCCGCTCCTGTCCGACGCCCGCGCCCAGGCCCCCGACCCGCACCGCCTCGCGCTCTCCCTCGACGTGCAGGGCCTGCACTGCGCCGCCTGCATCTGGCTCTTGCGCGCCCTTTTCGAGCGCCACCCCGGCGCCTTCCACATCGCCATCAACCCCGGTCTCGGCCGCCTGACCCTCACCTTCGATCCCGAGCGCTTCCCCCTCGAGACCTACCTCGCCGACCTCGCGCGCATCGGCTACCGCACCGGCCCCCCGCGCCGCACGGCCCGCGCCCCGAGCGACGGCCTCGGCCTGCGCCTCGGCATCACCGTCGCCATCGCCATGAACGGCATGGCGCTGTCGCTCTCCACCTACCTCGGCCTCGACCCCGCCGACCCCGACGGCCTTCACACCCTCTTCGGCTGGGTCAACCTCGCCCTCGCCACCCTCGCCGTGCTCGTCGCCGGTCCGGTCTTCTTCCGTGGCGCGCTCTCGGCCATCCGCCATCGCGCGCTCCACCTCGACGTGCCGATCGCCCTCGGCGTCGCGCTGGCCTACCTCGGCTCGCTCGCCCTCTTCTTCACCGGCCGCCCCGACCTCGCCTACTTCGACACGCTCGAGGTCTTCCTCGCGCTCATGCTGCTCGGCCGCTGGGTGCAGCGCCGCTTCCTCGACCGCGGCCGCCGCCTCCTGCTCGAAGACGACGGCCTCGAAGGCGCCCGCGTCAAGCTCGTCGACGACGCCGGCCGTGTCACCCTCGCGCCGCTCGCCACGCTCGCCGCCGGCGACCGCTTCCTCGCCTCTGCCGGCGAGCTGATCCCGGTCGCCGCCACCCTGCCCGACGACGCCGATCCGGCCGAGCTCCACCTCGCCTGGATCACCGGCGAGTCCGATCCGCGCCCCTTCACGGCAGGCGCCACCATCCCGGCCGGCGCGCACCTCGTCGGCGCGCGCGCCCGCGTCTTCATCGCGCGCGAGCGCTTCTCCGCTTCGGCCCTGCACGAGCTCCTCGCCCAGAGCGCCGCCCGCGATCCGAGCGCCGACCCCGCCGCGCGCACTCCGGGCGATCGCTTCTGGCACCACCTCGCGCTCGGCTGGGTCCTCACGGTGCTCGCCTTCGCCGGGCTGACCGCGCTCGTCTGGTGGCACGACGATCCCTACGCCGCGCTCCGCCACGCCACCGCCGTGCTCGTCGTCACCTGCCCCTGCGCCATCGGCCTCGCGACCCCGCTCGCCTACGAGCTCGCACACCTGGCGCTGCGCAAGAGCGCGCTCCTGCCGCGCCAGCCCGGCCTCCTCGACCGCGCGCGCCACATCCGCCACGTCGTCTTCGACAAGACCGGCACCCTCACGCTCACCGAGCCTCGACTCGCCAACCCCGAGGCCCTCGCCGCGCTCGATCCCGCCGCCCGCGCCGCGCTCGCGCAGCTGAGCATGCGCTCCAACCACCCGAAGTCGCGGGCGATTTCAGCGATGCTCCCGTCGGTTCACCTCGATCCGTCGCGCGACGTCGTCGAGATCGCCGGGCGCGGCCTCGCCTTCACCGACGACGACACCGCCCTCGAAGGCGACGGCAAGGACCTCGTATTCCGCGTCGCCGGCGTCGAGCGCGCGCGCCTGTCCTTCACCGAGACGCTCCGCCCCGACGCCGCCGCCGAGGTCCGACGCCTGCACGACGCCGGCCTCACCGTGCACATCGCCTCGGGCGACTCCCCCGCGAGCGTCGCCGCCATCGCACGCCGCCTGCAGATCCTGCCCGAGCACACCCACGCCGGATGCTCGCCCGCCGACAAGGCCGCGCTCGTGCGCTCGCTCGGCGCCCGCCAGACCCTCGTGCTCGGCGACGGCATCAACGACGCCCTCGCCTTCGACGCCGCCGCCATCGCCGGCACCCCCGCGCTCGACCGCCCCATCCTGCCCGCGCGCGCCGACTTCGTGCTGCTCGGCGAGCGCGTCGGCCCCCTGGCCGAGCTCGTCACCGTCGCGCGCCGCACCCACCGCGTGACCCTCAACAACGCCATCATCGCCGGCGTCTACAACGCGCTCGCGCTCGCCGCCGGGGTCGCCGGCTGGCTCTCGCCGCTCGTCGCCGCCGTCGCCATGCCGATCTCCTCCGTCCTCGTCATCGCGCTGACCTTCGCAGCGCAACGCCCTCGCCCGCTCCCGACCCCCGTCACCCCTGCCGGAGACCCGCTTTGGATGCCGTCTACCTGACGCTCTTCGTCAGCCTCGTGCTCGCCTCGCTCGGCGTCGTGCTCTTCGTCTGGAGCCATCGCCACAAGACCAGCGAGCACACCGATCGCCTCGCGCTCCTGCCGCTCGAGGACGACGCCCGCCCCGCCCTGCCGACCACAAAGGGTCATCACCGATGAGCACCGCCACCGACACCTTCGAACCCTCGACCGGGCCAGCGGCCTCGGCCCCCTCCGAGGTCCTCACGCGCGAGGTCGAGGTCACCTACGACGACAAGACCACGCGCTGGTTCATCCTCGCCACCGTGGTGTGGGCCGCGGTCGGCATGCTGGTCGGCCTGCTCGCCGCGCTGCAGCTCGCCTTCCCCGAGCTCAACGCCACCTCGTGGCTGACCTTCGGGCGCATCCGCCCGCTGCACACCAACGCGGTCATCTTCGCCTTCGTCGGCAACATGATGTTCGCCGGCATCTACTACTCGACGCAGCGCCTGACCAAGGCCCGCTCGCACGACCTGCTCTCGAAGATCCACTTCTGGGGGTGGCAGCTCATCATCGTCGCCGCCGCCATCACCTTGCCGCTCGGCATGACGCAGTCGAAGGAATACGCCGAGCTCGAGTGGCCGATCGACATCGCCGTCACCCTGGTCTGGGTCGCCTTCGCCATCAACTTCTTCTACATGCTCGCCAAGCGCCGCGAGAAGCACCTCTATGTGGCGCTCTGGTTCTACATCGCGACCATCGTCACCGTCGCGGTCCTCTATATCGTCAACAACCTCGCCCTGCCGGTGATGGCCGGGGTCAAGTCGTACTCGATCTACGCCGGCGCCCAGGACGCGCTCGTGCAGTGGTGGTACGGCCACAACGCCGTCGCCTTCTTCCTGACCACGCCGATCCTCGGCATCATGTATTACTTCCTGCCGAAGGCGGCCAACCGCCCCGTCTACTCGTACCGCCTCTCGATCATCCACTTCTGGGCGCTGGTCTTCCTCTATATCTGGGCCGGCCCGCACCACCTCCTCTACACCTCGCTGCCGGACTGGGCGCAGTCGCTCGGCATGATCTTCTCGCTCATGCTCTGGGCCCCGTCCTGGGGCGGCATGGTCAACGGTCTCCTCACCCTGCGCGGCGCCTGGCATCTCCTCAAGACCGATCCGGTCATCAAGTTCTTCGCCGCCGGCGTGACCTTCTACGGCATGGCCACCTTCGAGGGCCCGCTGCTCTCGATCAAGTCGGTCTCGGCGCTCGGCCACTACACCGACTGGATCATCGGCCACGTGCACACCGGCGCCCTCGGCTGGAACGGGCTCATGGCCGCCGGCCTGGTCTACTGGCTCGTGCCGCGCCTCTTCGGCACGCAGCTCTACTCGAAGCGCGCCGCCGACGCCCACTTCTGGCTGGCGACCCTGGGGATCCTCCTCTACGCGGTCGCGATGTGGATCTCCGGGATCTCGCAAGGCCTCATGTGGCGCGCCACCAGCGACACCGGCCGCCTCACCTACGACTTCCTCGAGACCACCCGCACCATCTGGCCGATGTACGTGATGCGCGCCGTCGGCGGCACCCTCTACCTCGCCGGCTGGTTCGTGCTGATCTGGAACGTCGTCAAGACGATGCGCCAGGGCAAGGCGGTCGACGTCACCGTGACCGCGACCGAGGTCGTGCGCGCGCCCGGCCCGGTCGTGCCGTGGTGGCGCATCGTCTTCGCGCCGCCGCTGGCGCTCACCTACATCGCGCTGCTCGTCGCCGGCGCCTACTTCGTCACCGACATCATCGGCGCCGCCATCGCGCTCGGCTTCCTCGTCTTCATCTTCATCGTCGGGCTCCTGCTGATGGGCAGGAAGGACCCGCGCCTCGGCGGCGAGACGGTGCACCGCACGCTCGAGGGGCGCCCGCTGGTGATGACGATCCTCGTCACCGTCGCCATCCTCATCGGCGGCATCGCCGAGCTGGTGCCGACCCTGACGATCGACAAGGCGGTGCCGCTCACGCACGAGGCCTCGACCGGCGAGCTGCAGACGCCGTACACGCCGCTCGAGCTGCAGGGCCGCGACATCTACGTGCGCGAGGGCTGCTACACCTGCCACTCGCAGCAGATCCGCCCCTTCGTCTGGGAGCGTCTGCGCTACGGACCGCCGTCCGTCGCCGGCGAGTCGCGCTACGATCGCCCGTTCCAGTGGGGCTCCAAGCGCACCGGGCCCGACCTCGCGCGCGAGGGCACGCACGCCGGCCGCACCGTGAGCTGGCACTACACGCACATGATCGACCCGAACGAGACCTCGAAGGGCTCGGTCATGCCGTCCTACGCCTTCCTCGAGACCGCGCGCATCGACGTCGACGACACCGCGCTCAAGATGCGCGCGCTCAAGCAGCTCGGCGTGCCCTACACCGCGACGCACATCGCCAACGCCAGCCGCCTGGTCGAGATCCAGGGCACGCTCATCCAAAAGGAGCTCGCCCAGATGGGCATCGACCTCCCATGGGACAGCGAGCTCACCGCGGTGATCGGCTACCTCATGCGGCTCGGCAACCAGCCGCTCGACCCCCTCGGCGAGATCATGGCCAAGGGCAGCTCGATCTCCGAAGGACCGTCGCTGCCGGGCGCACCGGCGCTGAACCAGTGAGGAGGAACGACGATGCTGCGTGAGACCCTCTCTTCGACCGATCTCCTCTCCTTGCCGCTCTTCGCCTTCCTGCTCTTCCTGACGACCTTCGTCGTCGTGGTGCTGCGCGTGCTGCTCAAGAAGCGCGACGACACCGCGATGCGCGCGCTGGCGGCGCTGCCGCTGGCCGACGACACCACGACCACCTCGCACGCCCAGGATCCGGAGACGACCCGATGAACACAGCGCACCCCATGCGTCCTTCACCCGACGAGCGGCCCGATCCCTACGACACCGGGCACGTCTACGACGGCATCCACGAGCACGACAACGCGCTGCCGCGCTGGTGGCTCTGGACCTTCGCCATCACCGTCGTCTTCGCCATCTTCTACTGGCTGGCCGAGCACAGCCTGCCCAGCGCCACCTCGAGCTTCGAGCGCTACGGCGTGGCCCAACGCGAGTACGACCTCAACGCGTTCTCCGCCGCGGTCGATCCGCAGGCGATCCTCGTGATGGCCAAGGACCCGGCGGTGGTCGACAAGGGCAAGGCGATCTACGCCGCGCGCTGTGCCAGTTGCCATGGTGAAAAGGCCGAGGGCCTGCCCGCCAACGGGCCGAACCTGACCGATCGCTACTGGATCCACGGCGGCGACATCAAGTCGATCTACACGACCATCGCCGGCGGCTACCCGAAGCTCGGCATGCCGGAGTGGCGCCTCGTGCTCGAGGACAGCGAGATGCAGGCGCTGACCGCGTTCATCCAGAGCGTGCGCAACACCAACCTGCCCGGCAAGCCCCAGCAGGGTGAGCCCTACGAGGGCGAAGGGATCTGATGGAGCACCGCGACCCGTCCAAGGGACCGCCCAAGGAGCGCGGCCCGACGCTCGACAAGCTCTCGATGCTCGACGAGCACGGCAGCAAGCGCACGATCTATCCGGCCGAGGTCCATGGGCGCTGGGCGCGCTGGCGTCCGATCATCCACTACGTCTTGATCGCGATCTACGTGGCCTTGCCCTTCATCGAGATCGGCGGCCACCCGGCGGTGTGGATCGACATCGGCAACCGCCACTTCTACCTCTTCGGTGCGACCTTCAACGCCCAGGACTTCTACCTCGCCTTCTTCATCTTCACCGCCATCGGCTTCTCGCTGATCGTGGCCGCCGCGCTCTTCGGGCGGGTGTGGTGCGGCTTCGCCTGCCCGCAGACCGTCTTCCTCGAGAGCGTCTTCCGCAAGATCGAGCGCCTCTTCGAGGGCAAGGCGGCCGAGCGCCGGCGCCTGGCCAGCGCGCCCTGGACCGTCGACAAGATCCTCCGCAAGACCGGAAAACACCTGGTCTATCTGGCGATGGCCACGACGATCGCGCACGTCTTCCTCGCCTACTTCGCCTCGGCCGACCGCCTCGGCCAGATGATCGTCGAGGGGCCGGGCGCGCACATGGGGACCTTCATCTGGGCGCTGGTGCTGACGCTGATCTTCTACGGCAACTTCTGGTGGTTCCGAGAGCAGCTCTGCATCGTGATCTGTCCCTACGGGCGCCTGCAGTCGGCCTTGCAGGATCAGGACACGCTCAACGTGATCTACGACAAGGCCCGCGGCGAGCCGCGCGGCAAGGCCAAAGAAAAGGACAGGGCCAAGGCCGCCGGCGCCGCGCTCGGCGACTGCGTCGACTGCTTCCGCTGCGTGGCGGTCTGCCCGACCGGGATCGACATCCGCAACGGCCACCAGCTCGAGTGCATCGGCTGCACCGCCTGCATCGATGCCTGCGACGACGTGATGACGAAGCTCGAGCGCCCGCGCGGCCTCATCCGCTACGACTCGCTGCGCGCCGTCGAGACCGGCAAGCACCGCTTCTGGCGGCCGCGCGTCTACTTCTATTCGTTCATGGGCCTGCTCGGCCTCGTCGTGGCGACCGCGGTGATCATGGCCAACGACCCGTTCGAGGCCGAGCCGCTCCGCACCGGCACGCCGTTTTCGATCGTCGAGGGCACGGTCGTGAACCAGGTGCGCGTGCACGTGGTCAACAAGCAGGGGCAGCCGGCGACCTATCGCATCGCCGCCTCGCCCGCGCACCCCGACGACGCGCGCTTCATCACCCTGCCGCAGCCCGAGGTGCACCTCGAGCCCTTCGCCGATCACGACCTGCCGGTGATCATCCGGATCCCCGGGGCGGACTGGGTGCGCGGCCGCATCGTGCACCTCGAGGTGACGAGCTCGTTCGGCGACTTGAAGAAGGAGGTCGAGGTGAAGGTGCTCGGTCCCAATCGCCTGGCGGTGCCGCCGTGAAGGCCTGGATCATCACCGCCATCGCGCTCTTCCTGGCGCTCGACATCGCCGTCCTGGTGATCGCGTCGCAGTGAACGCCTACGCCCAGCTGCTCTCGGTCGGGCTCCTGTGGATCACCTTCCACTGCGCCGGCATGTGCGGCCCGCTGGTGATCGGCTTCGACGTCGCCGGCGCCGCGCGCGGGCGCACGGTCGTGCGTGGCGCGCTCGGGATCGTCGTCTACCAGCTCGGGCGCATGACGACCCTGATGACGCTCGGCGCGATCGCCGGCCTGGCCGGCCGCGGCCTGACCAAGGCGATCGAGCCCGCGGGCGCGGTGATGGCGCTCGTCTTCGGCGCGCTCGTGCTCGCGAGCCTGATCATGAAGCTCCTGCCCAAGCGTGCGCGTCCGCTGCGCGTGCGCACCTCGTTGGAGGCACGCCCTGCGCTGAACGCGCGGACCGAGCCGGAGCCCGGCCTCCTCGGGCGGCTCGCCACCCGGCTCCAGCCGCTGCGCCTGACCGAAAGCCTCGGCGGCACCTGGCTCCTCGGCGCGGCGATGGGCTTTCTGCCGTGCATGATCGTCTTCTGGGCGCTGGGGCTCGCGGCGACGACCGCGTCGGTCTTCGACGGTGCGCTGGTGATGGCGCTCCTGGTCGCGATGACGACGCCGATGCTGCTCGGCGTGACGCTCCTACCGCGGCTCGTGCCGCGGCGCGGGCTCGCGGTGCTGCCGCGGATCCTGATGGCGGTCTCGGCGACCTGGCTCATCATGGTCGGTCTCGCCGGCCTCGGTGTGACGCCTCACGCGCACGTGGCGCTGGGCGAGTTCACCGTGATGCTCTGGTAGCGCGCGCCGCGTTCACGGATAGCGCATGCCGCGCTGGGCGGGGTCGTCGCGCGTCTCGCGCGCGGTGAGCGCACGCTCGAGCTTGGGCGCGAGCTGATGGACCTCGTCCTTCCTGGGCGAGACGTAGCGCACCCACGTCTCGTAGCCGTCCTTCTCGAAGCGGAAGAGGTAGCGGCGCCCGGTGTCGAGCTCGACGTCGTCGATCGGGGTCACGCCGACGAGCTGGTCGTCGACGTAGACCTGCACGCCTTCGGCCGGCGTGGTCTTCACGCTGACCTTGCTGCGATAGATGCGTTCGACGAGCGTCGCCGAGAGCGTGCGCTCGGCGTCTCCCGCCTTCACCTCGATCGTCTCGCTCCAGGTCACGAAGTCGGTGCGCTCGGCCGAGACGACGTACTTGCCCGGCATCAGGCGGATCTCGCCCTGGCCGGCGACGAGCGGCACGCCGTTGACCATGACCTCGGTGCCGGAGGGGGCGAGGTCGAAGCGCACGATCGAAGGATGACGTCGCCAGCCGGCGAGCAGATCGAAGGTCTGCTCCATGAGGCGGCGGATCGCGGTCGCGTCCCTGGTGTCGCGCTCGCGGAAGAGGAAGCCCTGCGCATAGAGCACGAGCCGGTCCCACTGCTCGGTCTTGCGCGTGGCCTGCACCAGATTGTAGAAGATGTCCGAGGTGTTGCGCTTGATCGGCAGCGCCTTCTCGAAATATGCGACGGCATTTCGGAATTTGCCCTCGCGCAACATCTGGATGCCGGTGTTGAACCAGCCCTCGGCCTGCACCGCCGCGGAGTCGGGGGCCTCCTGCTGCAGGCCCTGGGCGTGGCCGGGCGTCGAGACGAAGAGGGGCGTCGCGGCGAGGAGCCCGATCAGGATCGACTTCATGATGACTCCGCTAGGGGCTGGCGTGCACCGTGGGACCAGGGCACACCGTCTTCAACGGTCGCTCCGGCGCCGAACTTGAGCGACACCTCCGCCCGCCCGCCCTTCCTGTAACCGCGGCCGCTCCCTCGCGCGGCGATTTCACTTTCTGGTCAAGTCTTGCGCGCGACCTCCCGATGGAGGAGGCGTGAGCGTGATCGTCGCCGCTGCTGCTCCCGTCTTCGCCTCCTCCGAGGGTGACTCCACCGTCAGCCTCGTCGTCGCGATCGGGATCATGGCCTACGGCGTCCTGCGCCACCTCGCGACGCGCGCGCGCTCACGCCGTCCGCCCGTCCGCCTGCCGACGACGCGCCGCCTCCTCGAACCCATCGCGCAGCGTCCGCGTGCCGACCTGCGGGGCCACCAGATCGCGCAGTGAGACCTCGGTCGCGAAGCGTACGAGCTGCGACATCCGCGGATGCAGCGGCCGCAGCATCGTCGCGCCCGCGCGCGCGATCCACGGCGCGACCCGTCTGAAGCGGCGAGGTCGACCGACGACGTCGCAGGCGAGGCCGGCGATCTCCTCGCGCGAGAGGACCTCGGCGCCGCCCAGCGACTGCTCGCGCGGTCCGCCGCGCAGCGTCGTCGCCACCGCGACCGCCGCCAGATCGCGATCGTCGATCGGGTTCGAGCGCGCGCGGCCGTCGCCGAAGATCGGCACCGGACCACGGCGCGCCATGTCGAGGTAGGGCGTGAGCGCCGAAAAGAAGGCGGTCGGTCTCAGCACGTGGCCACCCTCGCCGGCGAGGACCGCGCGGGCGACCTCCTCGTGCGCGGCGAAGTAGGCGAGCCCGATCGTCTCCGGCACGACGAAGGCCGACACGTAGACGAAGCGGCCGACGCCGGCGCGGCGTGCGACATCGAGGAGGTTCAGGTTGGCCGGCACGTCGACCGCGCCATAGCCGCGCCAGCCGGCGCTCGGCCTGAGCGCGACCGACGCCCCCAGGCACGAGAAGACCGCGTCGACACCGTCGCAGATCCCCTCGATGCGTGTGCGCTTGCGCGCGTCGCCCACGCGGATCTCGGCCGCACCGAGCCCCGCGGCTCGCTCGGCGTCGCGCGTGAGCACACGCACCTCGGCGCCCTCCGCCATCAACCCCTTGACGACCTCGCGCCCGAGCATGCCGGTCGCACCCGCGACGAGGACCTTCATCCGTCTCTCCTGCACGTCATGCGCCGCAGCCTCGTGGAGGGCACGGCTCCTCTTGGCCATCGTCGTTCCCAACGCTGTCGGGTCATCGCGCGCGCGGCCCATGATCGCCGTGGTCATCGCTCGCGCGGATGTGCGCGTGTCCGAGCGCACGGCACAGCCGCAGGATCCGGCTCACCTGCTCGAGGCGCATGCGGATCCCGGCCGGCGACATGTCGACCTTGTGGTGGAGCCGGTTCTCCGGACGCAGATCGGGTGGACGCGCGGCCTGGAGGCGGGCGCGGATCGCGTCCGGGCGCATGTCCACGCTCATCGGTCGGCCTCGCGCAAGCGTTCGACGTCGGCGATGTCCTGGGGGCGCGCCGCCCAGAGCTTCATCTGGATGAGGCCCTCTCGCGACACGACCGAGAGATCGTGCGCGCCGAGCGAGGCGCGAATCCGTCCGTGCCAGATCGGCTCATAACCCGGTGCGAGCTCGAGCACGTCGAGGGTCAGGACCTCGCCCTCGACGATCTTGGACCAGCGATGCACGGTGATGCCGTCGCGAAATCCCATCGGCGCCGCCCCGAAGACGAACCCCAGGCGTTTGGCGATCGCGATGATCCGCGGGACCGATGGGGCCTCGGCAAGGAGATCGATGTCGGTCGTGGCGCGCGGCGCTCCATGCACGGCCAACGCGAGCGCGCCGCACAGCGCGTAGGCCACGCCCTCCTCCTCGAGCGCCGCGAAGAGCGCCATCGCCTCCTGGTAGAGATCGAGCACATGCACAGTATAGCATGAGATCCCGCGCCCGCGCCGGAGCTTGGAGGCGGTCCGGGCGACGACCCGTCGCGGTCTCGTCCCGCGCGGGATCGCCGCCGCCCGCTTGCCGGGATCAGCCCCCGGAGTTGAGCTTCTTGATCTTGATGTACCCCTGGTACGGGGCGGGTCCGACGTCGACCTCGATCGCGCTGAGCCCGCTCACGCCGACGGTCTGGTGGCCGAGGGTGTGGTGGATCCCGAGGGCGTGGCCGACCTCGCGCGAGGTGCGGACCTCGATCCGATCGTAGGTGAAGCTCTGGCCGTCATCGAAGGTCGCGGTGCTGCTGCCGAAGCTCAACGAGTGGATCTCGATCTGCTGACCGGGGTCCGCTCGCGGCGGGCTCGACCTGGGCGCCGATCAGGTCGGGCAGGCGGTCGACGACGAACGGCGCGACGCCGTCTTCGACCACCGCGCTGGCGACGCGCAGGCGTCACAGCGAGACAGCGCTCAAGGTGTGCGGGCCAAGGTCTCGAGCGCGCGCAGCGCCGCCGTCTTGACGGTGACCGAGCGCAGCGCGGTCGGGACCTCGTCGAGCAGCACGCCGTCGGCGACGTAGGGATCGCGGCGCCAGACGATCGCGAAGAGCTCGCGCGAAAAGCGCTTGAGCGCGAGGCGCTCGACCACGCGCAGGGCGCGCAGCACGCGGGTGGCGCCGGTCGAGGCGAGGTCTTGCCGCAGGCCGTGGTCGAGGCTCGGGCCCGGCGCGCTCGGATCGTCGGGCAGCCCCGGCGGCGGCGGACCGGGCAGCGGGATCGGCGTCTCATCGGCGAGCACGCGATCGAGTTGCGCGAGCGCCTGGTCGACCTCGGCCGGGTCGAGGCGGTTGCCGGCGCGGAAGCGCTCGACCTCGTCGCGCGCGAGCTCGATCGCCGCGGCGCGTCGTCCGCGTTGCCAGGCACCGATCGCGTCGGAGGCGCGCGGCGTGGTGCCGCAGGCCGCGAGGAGCGCGAGCGCGACGGCCAGCGGGGCTATGCGGTATTTTCTTATGGGTTTCAACGCATTGCGCTCATGCGCCGGAGCGCCAGAGCTCGACCAGGCGCCGCGGGGCACCGGGCACGATGACGCAGCTCGCGCTGTGATAGCCCGACTGTGCCAGCGGCAGGGCGTGGCGCTCGCCATCGCGCACGAGGTGCACGGTCAGCGTCATCGGCGTCGACGGGCTCGGGATCTCGGACGGCTCGAGCACGGCCCAGAGGCGCTCGCGCCCGGCCGCGAGGAAGCCCCAGAGATCGGCGTCGTGGGCGGCCCGTGCCGCCGGGGCGAGGTAGGGCCGCACGACGCTCTCGTAGACGAGGGTCGCGCGCTCGTCGTCGGCGATCGCGGTGAGCGCCTCACGCGTCGCGCCCGCGCCGAGCTCGTGGCGCACCAGGCGCGGGGCCGGCGCATCGCCGCGCCACGGGTCCTGGTAGACCTTGCGGCAGGCCTTGAAGCGCTCGAGGCGCTCGGGCTGGCCCGGCCAGATGCAGGCCTCGAGCCAGCGCGCCTCGCGCGGATCGGTGACGTCGATCGGGGCGCGGTCGAGGCCGAGCCGGCGCTCGGGCGAGGGGAAGTCGAAGCCGGCGAGCTTGTTCAGACCGAAGCGGTAGGGGATCGACGTGCGATCGACGACGAGGTTGAGGCCCGCCGAAGCGCCGAGGTCGACGATGTGAAAGCCACGGTGCGACAGGCCGAGCGTCAGCGCCGGCAGGCCCCAGGCGAAGGCCCGCCCGGGTTCGTTCGTCTGGATCGCGCGCTCGCGCAAGACCGGAACGAGCGCGCGATCGGCCAGCGCGTCGAGGAGGCGGCGGCCGAGCTCGGGCGCCTCGGCGTCCATCAGGACCTCGAAGGCGAGCGGGTGCTCGGCGTCCTCGAGCGCGCGATAGCGCAGCGCGGCCAGGAGCAATAGCGGGCGCGCGTACTCGGTCTCGAAGGCGCGCTCGCGCCAGGCCTCGGCGAGCGGCGCGAGGAGGCGCGGATCGTCGCCGAGCGCGCGCAGCTCGACGAAGAGGCGCTCGTAGGCGCCGGGGCCGCTCGGCGTATCGGAGGTCCCCACGCCGAGGCGGGGCGAGCACAGGTCCTGAACGAATCCGTCGACACCGATCGGCATGGCCGAAACGCAGTAGCACGGGCGCGCGCGGTCGAGTAGCTTCGTCGCGAAGACGCGCCGCGATGGCGCTCGCGCGCACGGCTTGCGGGGGTGTGGTGAAGAAGGCGGACAAGGCGAAGAAGATCGGCGCGCTGCTCGACGAGCTCTACCCGCTGCCGGCGATCCCGCTCGACCACCAGGACCCGTTCACCTTCTTGTGCGCGGTCCTGCTCTCGGCGCAGACGACCGACAAGAAGGTCAACCAGGTGACGCCGGCGCTCTTTGCGCGCGCGCCGACGCCGGCGGCGATGGCGGCGCTCGAGGTCGCCGAGATCCAGGCGCTGATCCGCGAGGTCGGCCTGGCGCCGACCAAGGCGAAGCACCTGCGAGAGATGGCGCGGCTCCTCGTCGAGCGTCACGAGGGCGAGGTGCCGGCGAGCTTCGAGGCGCTCGAGGCGCTGCCGGGCGTCGGCCACAAGACCGCGTCGGTGGTGATGGTGCAGGCCTTCGGCGTGCCGGCCTTCCCGGTCGATACGCACATCCACCGCCTCGCGCAGCGCTGGGGGCTGTCCGATGGATCGAACGTCGAGCGCACCGAGGCCGACCTGAAGAAACACTTCCCCGTCGACGAGTGGCACCGCCGCCACCTGCAGATCATCTACTTCGGGCGCGAGCACTGCCCGGCCCGCGGGCACGAGGCCGAGCGCTGCCCGATCTGTTCGTGGGCCGCGCCATCACGCAAGAGAACTCGAGGGTTGTAGCTCGGTCGAGTTCGCGAGCGAAACGCGCGCGGGCGAGGAGCAAGCGCCGGGAGGGAGGAGGCGTACTCGAGTACGCCGCACGACCGACCAAGCGCAGCGACGCCGCCCCCGCGCGTTGCAGCCGCGAACTCAGCGTTCGAGGCGATAGTCGCGCGACTGCATCGCTCCGCCGCCGGCCATGCGCTGGCCGGTGAGCGTGCAGCGCACGACGTGGGTCTGGCCGTCGTAGCCGGGCAGCTCGACCTGCTGGATCAGCGACTCGATGCAGCGCAGGTCCTCGGCGGCGAGGTCGCTCTGCAAGGTCTCGGGTCGGGCGGGCACGCCGTCGGCGCCGATCGGGACACGGAGATCGATCGCGTAGGAGCCGAGGCGCTCCGAGGCCGCCATGCAGGCGAGCAGCGGGGCGCAGGTCAGCTCGGCCCAGGTCTCGGGTGCGGCGGAGCCGAGCGCGACCTCGGCGCCGTGCAGACCCTCGACCGTCGCCTGCGGGTCGAGCCGGAGCCCGCCCTCGAAGCGACCGCCGTCGATCGCGACGTGGGTGCCTGGCCGGGCCTCGAGGGCGAGCGCGCTGCCCGTCAAGGTGGACTGGCTCAGCGCGATGCTCCCCTGGTAGACCGCGACGGCGGTGCGTCCGGAGCGGATCGTCGAGCGCGTGACATGCGCTTGTCCGGCCTGGAGATCGAGGGCGATCGACTCGGCGCCGAGCTGGGCGTCGTCGAGCGTGAGGCGGCCGCCGCGCTGCATGACGCAGCGCTGCCCGCAGCTCATCCGGACGGCGTTGGCGGTGACGACCGCGCGCTCGGTGCGGAGCTCGACCGCCGGGGCGCGGGTCTCGAAGCGTACGCGCTCGAGCGTGACCTCGCCGCCCTCGACGACGATCCCGATGTGGCCGCGGATCGCCGCGTCGCGCATCGTCAGCCGGCAGCCATCGCGCGCGACGATCGCTGGGTGCTGCTGGCGCATGACGATGTCGTGCTCGATCGTCATCGGCGCGCTGCAGGTGAGGCCGATGTCGCGCGGCGCGGTCGGGTCGGCGCTCGGCGCGGCGGGGGTACCGAGCTGGAAGAAGAGGCCGAAGGCGGCGCCGAGCGCGACGACCGACGCGACGACGACGACCCGTCGGGGGTGGGACGGAGCGGCGCGCGGTCGTTGCCGTGACGCGCGGGCGTGGGGTCGTGCCGGCACGGTCGGTCGCGGCGGCGCCGGGGTGCTGGCCGAGGTCGGCTGCTTCTTGCGTGGCGCGGGGGTGGGCTGGTCGAGGGCGGCGAGGGCCTCCTTGGCCGAGCTGAAACGATGCATCAGCGAGGGCGCGAGCATGCGCTCGAGCCAGCGCTTGAACTCGTCGTCGATCGCGGGCGGCAGCCGCGAGAGATCGAAGGTGAAGCTCGCGTCGACGAGCGCGCCGATTTCGTTGGAGGGGGTGCCGGTGAGCGCGGCGACGAGCGAGGCGCCGAGCCCGTAGAGGTCGGTCGCGGTCGTGAGCGCGTGGCCGAGGAGCTGCTCGGGCGGCACGAAGCCCGGGGTGCCGGCCGCGACGGTGCTGGCGCGGTCGGTGTCGGCGCGGGCGAGGCCGAAGTCGACGAAGTGCGCCTGGTGGCGGTCGTCGACGAGGATGTTGTCCGGCTTGAGGTCGCGGTGCACGACCGGCGGCGACAACGACTGCAGATAGACGAGGAGCTCGAGCGCCGAGCGCGCGACCGTCCGGACCTCGTCGGGGCGCCAGAGCCGGCGCGCCGACATCGCCGGAGCGGGGCAGAAGGCCTGCACCACCGAGAAGCCGTGCTCGTCCTGGAAGTGGTCGAGGTAGGCCGGGATGCGCGGGTGGGAGAGCCCGCGCAGGATCGCCAGCTCGCGCTCGTGGGCCTGGTAGCTCTCCCAGGTCGAGGCCTTGTCGGCGAAGGAGAAGCGCTTGACGACGACGTCGCGGGCGTCGCGCTCGCGCACGCCGCGATAGGCGACGCGGCCGCCCTCGGGGTTCTTGCCGAGGATCGCCGTGAGGCGATAGCCGTGCGCGCCGAGATCGGGCAACGCCATCGCCTCACCCGTTCCCGATGATCTGGTCGAGGAAGGCGCGCGAGGCGAGCGGGCGGCCCGAGTGCGCGGCGAGCGCGTGCTCGAGGAAGCGGGCGGCGGCGCGCACGTCGCGCGCAGAGAGCGGCGAGAAGCGCCCCTGGCGCCAGTCCTCCAGCGCGGCGCGCGCGCTGGCGGAGAGCTCGGAGAGCGACTCGAGCGGGGGCAGCACGCCGAAGCGATCGAGGAGCTTGAGCTCGAAGAGCACGAGCAATTCCTCGCCGATCCTGGCGCTCGGATCGTCGAGGTGGCCGAGCGCGCGCGCGAGCAACGCGAAGACCCCCTCCTCGCGACCCCACTCCGGGATCAGGTGCAGCACGACCTCGCACATCGTCGTCGCCAGCGACAGGCGCAGGAGGTCGCCCTTGAGCACCGCGTGCGGGGTCTCGACGCTGACCGTCTCGAGCAGCGCGAGCGTGTCGGAGGCCTTGCCGCGCAGCGTGACGTGCACGCGGGACATCGGCTGGATCTTGCTTGATTTCGAGGATTTACCCGCCTTGCGCGCGAAGCGCACCAGCGCCGGCACGAGCTCGTCGCTCTCGAGCAGCAGGCGAATGATCTTGTCGTCGCGCGAGTCGGCGCCGCTGAGCACGATCGCGTCGGCGTCCCAACGCTGCATCAGCCGATCAGCGCCAGCGCCATCGGGATCGAGACCCCGAAGTAGAGCGCGACCCCGAGCAGATCGAGGCTGGTGGTGACGAAGGGGCCGGTCGCGACCGCCGGATCGATCTTGAGGCGCGAAAGCGCGAGCGGCACGGCGGTGCCGAGGGTCGAGGCGAGCATCATGCCGCAGGCCATCGAGAAGGCGATCGCCAGCCCGTCGAGCGGCTCGTCGCTCATGACGGCGGCGACGGCGCCGACGATCGCCGCGTAGAGGAGGCCGAGCGAGAGCCCGATCATCAGCTCGCGTCGGAGCGTGGCGACCTTGCGCTCCTGGCCGATCTGCCCGAGCGCGAGCCCGCGCACGGTGACGGTCGCCGACTGGGTGCCGACGTTGCCCGACATGCCGAGGATGATCGGCAGGAAGAGCGCGAAGAAGTGGTGCGCGGCCAGCGTGCTCTCGAATGCGCCCATCACCATCGCCGAGAGGATGCCGCCGCCGCAGCTCGCGAGCAGCCACGGGAAGCGGTTCTTGACGTGGGTGAAGAAGCCCTCGTCGATCATGACCGGGGCGCCGGCGCCGGCCAGCATCAGGAGGTCTTCCTGCGCCTCCTCCTCGAGCACGCCGATCACGTCGTCGATCGTGACGATGCCGAGCAGGTGCTGCGCCTCGTCGACGACCGGCACCGCGAGGAGGCCGTGGTCGGAGACGAGCTTGGCGACCGCCTCCTGGTCGGTCTCGGGCGAGACCGCGATGACGTCGGTCTCCATGAAGTCGCGGATGCGCTTGTGCGGCGGCGCCGTCACGAGCTTGCGCAACGACAGCACGCCGAGGAGCTGCCCTTCGGCGCTCGTCACGTAGATGTAGTTGGCCATCTCGACGTCGTCGGCCTTCTCGCGCAGCGCGATCAGCGCCTCCTCGGCCGTCGTGTCCGCCGGCAGCGCGACGAACTCGGGCAACATGATGCCGCCGGCGGTGTCGTCGCCGTAGGCCATCAGGTCCTCGACCTCTTCCTTGTCGTCGGTGTCGAGGAGCTCGAGGACCTTGTCGCGCTGCGCCTCCTCGAGGTCCTGCAGGATGTCGGCGGCGTCGTCGGTCGCCATCTCCGACAGGATCGCGGCGGCCTCCTCGGCGGCGAGCGGGTCGAGCACGCGCTTGCCGAAGGGCGGCTGCATGTGCACGATCAGGTCGGCCTTGGTCGCGGCGTCGGGCAGGCGCTCGAAGACGCGGTGCTGGTCCTTCTCGGCGAAGCTCGAGAGCACCACCGCCAGATCGGTCACGCGCGTCTTCTGCAGGAGCCGCCCGAGGTGCGGCACCGACTGCCGGCGCAGGTAGCGCCTCAGCGTGTCGTGCAGGAGCCGCTGGCGGTTGAGCTGCATGCCCGGCCGATCTCCTCCATGAAGGGAATGCGCTCAGCGCGTGCGCGTCGTCGGTCCCGTCGTCCCTGCGGGGGGCGGCGCCTCGTCGAGCGAGGGCACGCCGTCGATGCGCTCGTGCATGAGCGGCGCCAGCGGCGTGCGCGCGGTCGTGGTGTCGCGTGGGGTCTTGCCGCCGACCAGGAGCCAGGCGGCGACGAGCAGGCCGACCGCCACCACCGCGAGCAGCGTGTAGCCGCCGCGCAGGCCCGAGTCGCGGCGATAGGAGACCGGCTGCAGCGGCACGAGCTTGCGCTGTGGGTCGAGCTGGCGCTCGATCGCGCTGGGCCGCGAAGGGGGACGCGCGTCGGGGCCGCGCGCGATCGGGGAGGCGCCGGGCTGGGGGCGAGCGCCCGCCTGCCGAGGGGCGTCGCCGGAGCGGGCGCCGAGCTGGTTGCCGAAGCCGTCGGCCGGGTGCTCGGCCGGGCCGGGGCTCGCCTCGTAGAGGCGCACCATCGCGGCGGGATCGGCGCCGACGACGCGCGCGTAGGCGCGGATGAAGCCGCGCACGAAGACCGGCGCCGGCAGCGCATCCCAGTGTCCGGCCTCGAGGTTCATCAGCGAGGTCTTCGGGATCTTCGTCGCCTGGGCGATGTCCTCGAGCGAGAGGTTCTTCGCCGCGCGTGCGTCCCTGAGCCTGGGTCCTACCTCGTCCATGCCAGCGGGTGGTCTATTCGACGGCGGCCCGATGGTCAATCGACTTGTCGGAGGCCGGTGACCGGGGTCTTGGCGGCGGCGCGTCCCGCGGAGATCTGCGTGGTCAGGAGGGTGCAGGTCAGGGTGCCGAGCGCGACCAGCGTGAGCTCGCCGACGTCGACGGCGGCCGGCAGGTGATCGATGAGGTAGATCGACGCCTCGAGCTGGTAGTCGACCGCCTCGATGATCGCGACGAAGCCGAGCCCGATGGCGAGGCCGGCGATGAGGCCGACGACGGCGACGAAGAGGCCCTGCAGGGTGAAGACGAGGCGCACGAGGCCGCTGGTGCCGCCCATGGCCTTGAGGATGGCGATGTCGGGGGTCTTCTCGTGCACGATCATCGTCTGCGAGCCGACGACGACGAAGCTGCCGACGAGGATGATGATGAAGAAGAAGATCGTCAGCACGATCTTCTGGAGCTCGAGCGCGCTGAACAGGTTCACGTTCTTCTCGCGCCAGTCGAAGATCTGGAAGCGGTTCTGCGTGGCCGCCTCGGCGCCGGAGAAGCGCATGAGGTTGACGGTCTGCATCACGTTGCGCAGGCCGGAGATGAAGGGCGCGTCGGGGCTCGGCGGGGACAGGCGCGGGTCGTAGTCGGGGCCGACCAGGGTCGTGAGCTTGCGATCGAGCTCCCAGGCGCGCTGGAGCAGATCCTCGAGCGGGTAGGGGTCGAGCGCGCGCTGGAGCGCGGCCTTGGTCTGGTCGAGCGCGGTGAGCGAAGCGGTGCGCACGGCGAGCGAGCGCACGAGCTTGCCGCGGTTCATGAAGCGCTGGGCGACGGCGATGTTGGTCAGCGCCAGGCGCGAGTCGTGGTCGTGGAAGCCCGCCTCGAAGACGCCGACGAGGGTGAAGCGCGCCGACGAGGGCAGCATGCCGAAGGGGCCGACCATCTTGTTGTCGAGGCCGCGCAGCGGGGTGACGAAGGTGAGCTCGTCGCCGATTTCGGCCTCGAGCTTCCTGGCGAGGGTCTGGCCGAGCAGCACGCCGGGCAGGCGCGCCGGCACCGCGGTGAAGCCGGTGAACTCGCCGGGCCGGGTGGTCGCGAGCGGGGCGTCGCGACCGTGCCAGGCGAGCGGGCGGGTCTCGCCGAGCGGGCGCAGGTCGACGACGCGCGCCAGCGCCTGGCGCTCGCCGAAGGTGGCGGTCGGCTGCTCGACCATGAGCAGGCTACGGACCTCGCCGGGCGAGGCGTGCCACAGGACGATGGAGTAGGCGCGCTCGGGGTGCAGGCGCAGGCTCTCGCCGGTGGGCGCGAGTGTGAAGGTGCCGTGCGGGACCTCGAGCTCGCGCCCCCAGCGCGGAGCGGGCGCGGCGAGGTCGCCGCCGTCGAGGCGGATCGGCGCGGCGAGCTCGTAGACGGTCTTGACGGCGCCGTCGGTGGGCACGAGCTCGATGGGGCGGGCGCGGTCGGCGCGCAGGTCGAGCGCCTTGACGCGGAAGTGGTCGGCGTCGGGGCTCGTGCGCTCGTCGATGAGCACCAGCGGGGCGCGGCCGCCGCCGGGCTCGATCAGCGTGAGCGAGGCGCCCTCGACGGGGGCGCGCAGCGTGCGGCGGTCGCCGTCGACGACGAGCTCGGGGTCCTCGCCGAGGCCGGCGAGGGGGTCGCCACCGTGGGCGTCGTCGCGGCGCACCAGGGTGTCGAGGTCGAGCACCGATCCGATCGAGGCGAGGTCGATGCCCTGCACCGTCGCGCCGGCACGGAACGGGCCGTTGGCGACCATCATCTCGTCGCCGGTGAGCGGGGTGGCGCCGACGACGCCGGGGGTCGCGCGGATCGTGAGGAGCACGTCCTCGTAGTCGCGGAAGGCGGACGAGGTGCGCGTGACGACGAGGTGGGGGAAGATCCCGAGGATGCGATCCTGGAAGGCCTGCTGGAAGCCGTCGGTCACCGCGAGCACGACGGTGAGCGCCATGACGCCGCAGGCGATCCCGACGATGCTGATCAGCGTCACCAGCGAAAGGGTCGCGCTGCGCTTCGATCGCGCGATGCGCAGCGCGATGAACGCGGCGAGCTTGAGTTGGCGGAGGCGACGCGGCACGTTGTCTTCGATGGGGCTGGCGGCACGGCGGCCGGCTCGTGGTAAGTCGATTGACGCGGCGTCGGGCCTCGTGTAATGCCGCTTGCCGCGAAACCGCTGGCCCTTACCACCCCGGGTACGTGGTCACAAGGGCTGGTGTCTGGTGTCGAACGAGCGAACCGGGATGGATCCGAGGAGGGAGGGAAGGGAGCGCGGAGCCGTACTCGACGTACGGCGCACAAGCGACCGACCGACCGACGAAGGAGACGCCCGGTGCAGCCGTTTGACACCAGACACCTAGCACGCGGTACGATACGGGCAGCACGGAGGCAGCGATGAGACGCGACACGGCGACGAGGATCCTGGGGCTGGCAGCGTGCTGCGCTCTCGGCGGGGTCGCGGGCGGCTGCGGCGACGACGACACCAAGGCGACCGACACCGGGCTGGACGTGCCGCTCTTCGACGGAGCCGACGGCTTCCCCGACACCGAGGTCACGACCGACACGGTGCAGCCCGACACGCGCGAGACCGTCGACACCGCGGTGCCCGACACGGTGCCGCCCGACCTCGTGCCCGATCTCGATCCGCCGACGGTGGTCTCGACGACGCCCGCCGACGGCGCCAGCGACGTGGCGCTGCCGCTCGACATCACCATCGTCTTCTCCGAGCCGCTCTTCCCGACGACGGTGGCGCCGGCGTCGATCAAGCTTTTCGACTGGAACGGGGTGGAGGTGCCCGGCGCGCCCACGCTGCAGGCGGACGGCAAGACCGTGAAGTGGCGCCCGACGCAGAACAACCAGCAGCTCGCCTCGGCCTACACGATCCGCATCGTCGCCAACATCATCGCCGACCAGGTCGGCAACCGCATCACCAGCACCGAGGAGTTCACCTTCACGACGGCGAACTACCCGAACCAGGACGGCTACCGTGAGCTCGCCGCCAAGTATGCGCCGAACATCTACTCGCTGGTCGACGCCAACGACAGCGCGCAGCTCCAGGTGCCGGTGAAGTTCGACGGCGACGGCGATTGGAACCTGGCGAACAACCGCCCGTGGATCGTGACGTCGGCGACGACGCTCGTGCCCGCGGTCTACTTCTCGGTGAGCGAGACGTACACGCACTACTACCTGCACTACGTCTACTACTTCCCGTACATGAACCACCCGATCGTCGAGTACGCGACGGGCAACGCCAGCGCGGGTGTGCTGGTCGTGGTCGAGAAGGCGCGCGGCGCGACGGCGGAGCGGCCGCTGCTCGCGTACACCTTCTGGAAGGAGGGCGCGAGCGAGGAGCACTTCGCGTTCGCGACGAACGAGAGCGGCATCGTCGCCAACGGCAGCGCCGACGACTGGGGGCTCAAGGCGGCGTTCGCGCAGGAGACCCTGTTCCCGGGTGGGCGCTTCGAGAGCTACATCACCGCGAAGTCGCACCGCAGCTGCAACTGGAACTGGAACCAGGGCGGCGTGGTGCCGCCGCCGCCGTGTCCGTTGCCCGAGGCGCTCAAGAACGGCGACAAGCTGGTCTTCAAGTACATGGGCGGCTCGCCGACCGAGGTGAAGAAGGTGAACAACCAGTGGCCGACCGACATGTCCGAGGTCGAGGGGCAGCCCGAGGCGTTCGGCTACGCGTTGATCCCGCTCTACTCGACGCTGTGGCCGCGCCGGACGCAGGACGATCCCGATCAGATCTTCGAGACCTCGATCTTCACCTACGAGGCCGACGCCGATCGCCCCGGCGGCGGCACGCGGCTCAGCGGCGCCTTCCTGCAGTCGCTGCTCGGCGCGTCGCTCGAGTCGTTCGGCAAGCCGGTCTGGGCGTTCTCGTGGAACCCGTCGGTGTGCGGGCCCAACGATCTGTGCACGCGCATCCGCAAGGGACAGATCGCGCTCGACCCGGCGTGGTACGTGTGGGAGCGCCACCAGCGCTCGTCCAACCAGAACAGCCTCGTGCCCTACGAGGACGCGACCGGCGCGGGTCACTCGATGACCTACTGCTTCAACGGGTTCCTGGCGCTGGACGCGCGGGGGATCGATCCGAAGTGCGCGAACTGACGGGCGTCATGGTGTGATCACGGGCGGCCACGAGGGCCGCCCCTACATGCGCGCGTTCACCAGGGCCGCCCCTACATGCGCGCGTTCACCCGCACGCGTCGAGCTGCAGATCCTCGGGGGGAACCGAGACCTCCTGACCGAGCGCGACGACGCGGTACTCGATACGCTCGCCGATGGTGGCGAGCGCGCGCACGGTGACGGTCTGGCCGGCGGGCAGGGGAGGCGCGGCACGCGCGAGCGTGCCCTTCTTGCCGCGGACCGAGAAGTCGAGCGTCGCAAAGGTGTAGGGCGCGGCGATCGGCTCGCGGTGGAGCTCGACCTCGACGAAGGGGAAGTACTGCTCGTCCCAGCGCGCCGAGATGGCACCGAAGGAGGGCGCGTGGTTGCCGGTCACGACGAGGCGGATCTCCTTGTCCATGTACAAGGTGCAGATCACGTCCTCGAGGCCGGTACGCTCGACGAACGGCAGCCGGATGTGGCGCGCCGCGCCCTGGAGGGCGCGTGCGACGGTGCGCGCGAAGCCCTCGTCGAAGCGGTCGACGCCCTCGCCGAGGTGCAGGATGAGGCGCGCCAGGGTGATGGTGCCGCTGCCGGACTCGCCGGCCGGCACCGGCACCGCGGACACGAGCGGTGGATCGTCACCGCCCGGCGGAGAGGCCACGCCGATCAGGCCTGCGCGAGCTGCGCGTAACGCGCGATCGCGTTCTTCTGCGCGACGCTGTCGTAGAGCGCGGGGCAGGCGATGTTGCGCGCCTGGAGCGAGCCGTCGGCGCCCTTGATCACGTAGATCGTGTCGACGACGGCCTTGGTGCCCTTGTCGTCGAGCTCGACGACGGCGCCGGCCTTGCCGCTCTTGTCGGTCACCAGCTCGTGCACCGCCTTGAGGCGGAACTGGCCCTTGTCGCCAGCCTCCTCGCCGGTGCGCTTCTCGTGGGCGAGCTTGGCCTTCTTGCCAGCGCCACCACCACCACCACCCTTCTTGGGAGCCGCCATCGCCATGCCTCCTGCCCGCGAGCTCTGTCGTCCGTGCGCGGGTCCGTCCAAAACGGAGGCGGGACCGTAGCAGAGGCGGCGAGCTGCCGGCAAGGAATAGATGGCGGGCCCGCGGCCTTGCTGTGGAGGCCGGCCCGAGCGGGCGCAACGCGGTTTCCGCCTCTCCTTTGACACCGTCCGGACCCTTCGTGTAGAGCGGCTCGCCCCGTCCGTGCCCGGCGGTGACGCGGCGGCCGGTGGAGCGAGCGACATGTTCACGACGAACCGAAACCCGATCCTGCTTGTCGCGCTGGCGCTTGGCCTGGCGCTGAGCCCGGCGCTGGCGGCCGAACCGGCGCCCGCGGGCGACGCGGCGCTGCTCGAGACCGCCGTCAAGGGGGTCGAGGCCTTCTACGGCAAGGTCACCGACTTCAAGGCGACCTTCCAGCAGGAGGTGCGGCGCGCGCACCTGACGCGCCCGCTCAAGAAGAGCGGCCAGGTCTACTACATCAAGCCCGGCAAGATGCGCTGGGACTACACGCAGCCGGACAAGGTCTACTACGTCTCCAACGGCGACGTGCTCTGGTCCTACGAGGTCGCGACCAAGCAGGCGATCAAGATGGACGTGCGGCGCTCGGAGCTCTACGACTCGCTGAAGTTCCTCTTTGGTGAAGGGGACTTGCGGGCGAGCTTCGAGATCGTGCTCGGGCCCGAGAAAGACGGCCTGCGCGCGCTGGTGCTGACGCCGAAGAGCGGGCAGCAGAACTACAAGACCCTGACGCTGTGGGCGAAGCCGGGCACCTGGGAGATCGCGCGCACCGAGCTCGTCGATCCGCTCGACAACGTCAGCGTCATCACCTTCACCGGCGCGAGCTACGACAAGCTCAAGCCCGAGGCCTTCGACTTCAAGCCGCCCAAGGGCGCGACCATCCAGGACCTCACGCAGGCGCCGAGCGGCGTCGAGCCTCCGGGCGGCGTGGTCGCCCCGGGTGAGCCCAAGGTCAACCCGTAGCAGGATCCATGGCGCTGCCCGGTAAGAAACTCTATTTCGTCTCCCTCGGCTGTCCGAAGAACCGCGTCGACTCCGAGATCATGCTGGGCGAGCTGACCGCGCGCGACTACACCGTCGTCGACAGCGCGGAGGAGGCGGACCTGCTCGTCGTCAACACCTGCTCCTTCGTCGAGGAGGCGCGCGAGGAGTCGGTCGACACCATCCTCGATCTCGCGCGCGCCAAGACCGAGTCGGGTGACAAGAAGGCGCTCGTCGTCGCCGGCTGCCTCGCGCAGCGCTACGCCAAGGAGCTCGAGGTCGAGATCCCCGAGGTCGACGCCTTCCTCGGCACGGGCGATCACTGGCGCATCGGCCACTTCGTCGACGAGCGCCTCGGCACCTCGCAGGCCGCGAAGAACCTCGTCTCCGAGGTGCGCGCCGAGGGCGAGGGCGAGGGCGTCACGCCGGCGCCGCTGTCGATCGTCGGCCGCCCCGGCTACAACTACGACGCCTACAGCCCGCGCGTGGTCACGACGCCGCCGTGGACGGCCTACGTCAAGATCGCCGAGGGCTGCAGCCAGATGTGCAGCTACTGCATCATCCCGAGGCTGCGCGGCAAGGCCAAGAGCCGCCCGATCGACGACGTCGTCGCCGAGGTCGAGAACCTCGCTGGACGCGGGGTCAAAGAGGTGAACCTCATCGCGCAGGACCTGACCCACTACGGCGACGACCGCAAGGACGGCACGACGCTGGCGGGGCTCCTGCGTGAGCTGGTGAAGGTCGAGGGGATCCACTGGATCCGGCTCCTGTACCTCTATCCGCACAGCTTCACCGACGAGCTGATCGAGCTCATCGCGAGCGAGCCGAAGATCGCCAAGTACATCGACATGCCGCTGCAGCACATCAGCGACAACGTGCTGACGATCATGCGGCGGCGCTTCTCCGAGGCGGACACGCGCGCGCTGGTGAAGAAGCTGCGCGCGCAGATCCCCGGGCTCGTCTTCCGCACGACCTTCATCGTCGGCCACCCGGGCGAGACCGAGGAGGACTTCAGGACGCTGATGGACTTCGTCGCCGAGAGCCGCTTCGAGCGCATGGGCGTCTTCAAGTACTCGACCGAGGAGGGCACGCACGCGGCACGGCGCACCGACCACGTGCTGACCCTGCAGAAGGAGGATCGCTACCACCGCCTGATGACCCTGCAGCAGGGGATCAGCGCCGAGCTGCAGCAGGCGATGATCGGTCAGACGTTCGAGGTGATCTGCGAGGGGCGGAGCGAGGAGACCGAGCTGCTGCTCCAGGCGCGCAGCCAGGGGCAGGCGCCCGAGATCGACGGGGTCACCTACCTCAACGAGGGCTGGGCCGAGCCCGGGCAGATCGTCACGGTGGAGGTCGTCGACGCGGGCGACTACGATCTGGTGGCGCGGGTCGTTTGATCGGCGGGCAGGCGTCCGGCCATGGCGCGCTGATCAGGTCGGATCGTCGTCGGGCGAGTCCGTCGCGCGGATCGCCTCGAGCTCCGCGATGTCGATGAGGTCTCGAGGTCGACCGGTCGCGCGCTTGTTGGCGATCAGGTCGTCCAGGCCGATCATGGGGACCTCGATGCCGCCCACGGACACGTGCACCCTTCGGGGCCACGCCTGGTCGAAGTCGATGCCCTCCAAATCGGTGATGATATCGATGCGCTGTGGCGGGAGACCGATCTGAAAGACGATCCCGGGTGACGCGAGGTCCTCTTCGCGCAAGGCATCGAGCGAGGCGCCGAACGCCGCCAAGGCCGCGAAGACGCGACGCGCGTTGTCCGGGGTGGTGCGGATCCAGATATCGCAATCGCCGGTGAATCGCGGGAAGCCGTGGGCCGCGACGGCCCAGCCTCCCACGACGAGGTAGTCAGCCCGCGCGTCGGACAACGCGGACAACATCTCTACGAAATTGCGATTCATCGGCGCTCATGACGGATCGGCCGGAGGGCCTGAGCCGCAGGCCCTGATTGTACAGCTCGACGCCCTGACACACGAGGTTCCACAGGAGCTCGAGGCGCTCCGAACGAGACAGGTGCAAGGCCCAAGCCCGTCCCGCCTCGGGATCGGCACCCGCGATGAGGCGCGTTGGCCAGCGCGAACGATCGGGATCCTGCACGCGCGGAGTCTAGCAGCCGGCGCGTTCCGCGACTACTGCGTCACGTCGCGGTACTTGTAGAAGTGCGCGCGGAAGCCGAAGCCGAGCGCGGCGACGCCCATCAGGCCGGCGAAGACCCAGAAGAAGGCGGCGGGCTCGAGGCTCTTCATGCCGGCGAGCAGCGACACCAGGACGTTGCCGAAGGCGACGGTGAGGAGCCAGAAGCCCATGACGATCGACTTCATGCGCTTGGGGGCCTGGCTGTAGCCGAACTCGAGGCCGGTGATCGAGACCATGACCTCGGCGCTGGTGATGATGAGGTAGGGGATGATCTGCCAGAAGACGTGGATCGTGGCGCCGCCGTCGATGACGTGCTGGATGAGCGCGACGGCGACGAAGGAGAGCGCGGTGACGAACATGCCGACCGTCATGCGGCGCAGCGGGTGCGGCTTGAAGCCCATCCGATCCATCAAGGGGTAGAGGCCCTTGTTGGTGAGCGGGATGAGGATCATCACCATGAACGGGTTGAGCGCGGGGATCTGCGAGGCGTCGAGCTCGAGGCGCGAGACGTCGGTGCCCTCGACCTTGAAGGCGAAGTAGGCGAGCAGGCCGAGGGCGAGCCCGAGCGCGACGCCGGCGCCGGTCAGCGGCAGGCGCAGGTGCTTCTTCTCGATCGAGAGCCAGAGGCCGAGGCCGATGAGGCCGCCGACGACGAGGCCGGTGACGATCCAGCCGAAGAGGCCGTACTCGACGACGCGGTCCATCTTCTCGGCCTGGGCGATCCAGGTCGAGGAGTGCTGATCGAAGAGCGCCCAGAAGACGCTGACCAGCGCGAAGATCGAGATCACGCGCAGGACGGCGCGCGCGGACTCGCCGGCCTCTTCGCCGAAGCGCTTCTCGGCCGGACCGAAGAAGCTCTGGCCGGGTTCGCGCTTGAGGCCGAAGGCGCCGGGCATGATGCTCATGAAGATCGTGACGAGGAAGCCGCCCTCGTCGAGCTTGATGCGCTGGCGCAGGACGAAGAGGGCGACGAAGCCGCCGAGGAAGGCGAGCATGATGATCGGGGTGAGCCAGCTGGCCAGGCCGAGCATCTCGTCGAAGTGGAAGAGCGGGTAGGCGATGACGAGGAAGAGGCTCGTACCGGCGAGCACGTCGAGGCCGGCGACGAGGCCGCCGGGCTTGGGGGGCACGCGGACGAAGTCCTTGCGACCGGCCCAGAAGGCGAGGGTGGCCAGACCCATCAGGATGCCGGGCACGGCGAAGGCGATCGACACGCTGCCGTCGTAGGAGACGATGCCGGTGGTGGGGTCGACGAGGCGCTCGCCGCGGATCCACGGGATGAGGATCGTCGAGAAGGCGGAGCCGAAATTGATGATGAAATAGAAGGCGTTATAGACGTTCTTGAGCAGGTGCCAGTTGCCGCGGCCGAACTGGTCGCCGACGTTGGCGGACACGCACGGCTTGATGCCGCCCGAGCCGATGGCGATGAGGGTGAGGCCGATGTAGAGGCCGTCGATCGGATCGACGAGGACCGTGCCCAGGATGTCCATCTGGGTCTCGGGGCTCTCGAAGAGGGCGAGCGCGGCGTGACCGAGACAGTAGACGATGGAGAGCCAGAAGATCGTGCGGTACTTGCCGAGCAGGCGGTCGGCGAGCATGGCGCCGATCATCGGCAGCGCGTACACGGCGGCGCCGAAGAGGTGGTAGGCGGAGGTGGCCTCGGCCTCGGCCATCTTCTCGCCCATGCCCTGCAGGTTCATGTACAGGCCGACGATGTACACGTAGAGGATGGCGCGCATGCCGTAGTAGCTGAAGCGCTCCGCGCCCTCGTTCAGGATGATCCACGGGATGCCGCGCGGATACGTCGTGAGCTGATGGTCGGGCTCGGTGCGGATCGGGTACTTCGCCATGCTTCTTCACTCCGGGCGGCGCAGCGGGTTGCCCTGCATAGCGGCGTCGGGAGGGCTTGCCAAGCCGATTCGTGGAGGGCGCGCCGACGACCTGTGCGAGATCTGACAATCAATTAAATCGGCTTTCAAACTCACAGGGGCTTCATTAACCTCCCGGTTCGCTCACGCGCCGCTCGCGCCCCGGCCCTCGCGAGCGGGGAGGCCACCATGCACCGCGCCCACCCCACGTCCATCCTGGTCGTGTCCTGTCTCTGTCTCTTCGCCTGCTCCGACGACAGCGGACAACGCACCGTCGGCGGGGACGACGTCGCCGCGACCGACGGGGTCGGCGGGGACGACGTGCTCTTCCCCGGCGACACCGGTGGCGGTGGCGGTGACGCGACCGGCGCGACACCCGATGGGACGGCGGGCAACGAGACGAGCGACACGTCGGTCACGCCCGACGGTGAGGGGCCGTGCAACACCTTCGGCTGCCCGTGCAGCTCGAACGCGGACTGCCTCGACGAGCTGTGCGTCGAGGGGATCGACGGGCGGGTGTGCAGCCGGCCGTGCGTGACCGAGTGCCCGGACAGCGGCTTTGCGTGCGTGCCGATCACGCTCGGCGGCGACCCGTTCAACGCGTGCGTGCCGCAGCACCCGCACCTGTGCAAACCGTGCCGCGCAGACAGCGAGTGCAAGAACGAGCTGCAGCCGAGCTCGACCGCGCTGTGCCTGCCGGCGCCCGACCCGAAGGACGGCAGCTTCTGCGCGAGCTCGTGCGCGAATGGCCCGTGCCCGGATGGGTTCACGTGTAGCGACGTGGCGCTCGACGGCGGGGGGACCGCCAAGCAGTGCGTGCCGACCGACGGCAGCTGCGAGTGCCGGCCGTCGTGGGCGGCGATGAACCTGGCGACCGACTGCCAGCGTGAAAACGCCGTCGGCACCTGCGGCGGCGAGCGCACCTGCGGGCTCGATGGGCTGACGGCGTGCGACGCGCTGCCGGCGACCGCCGAGACGTGCAATGGCACGGACGACGACTGCAACGGCGTGAGCGACGACATCGCCGAGGTCGCCTGCACCCAGGAAGACAACGGCGTCGGCGCGTGCCCGGGCGTGACGCGGTGCGAGGGCGGGGCCGAGATCTGCGATGGCGTGGCGGCGAGCAACGAGACGTGCAACCTGGTCGACGACGACTGCGACGGCGAGACCGACGACGGCACCTGCGGCGACGGGCTCGCGTGCACCGACGACGTGTGCGCGGGGGTGGGCGCGTGCGACAACCCGATCCAGGCGGGTCAGTGTGTGATCGACGGGCGCTGCGTCGCCGAGAACGAGGCGAACCCGGACTTCCCGTGTCAGCGCTGTGTGCCCGCGGTCTCGCAGACGAGCTGGACCGGCGATGGCGAGGGGCCGTCGTGCTACATCAACGGCGAGTGCTGGCCCGAGGGCGCGGGCAAGCCCGACGAGCCGTGCCTGCGCTGCCGGCCGGAGGTGTCGACGACGACGTGGTCGCCGGCGGCGGCGGGCGACGTGATCGCGTGCGACGACGGCAACGCGTGCACGAAGGAGGACACGTGCAACGGCGGGGCGTGCCTCGGCACCGCGTACACGTGCGACGACGGCAAGCAGTGCACCGACAACGTGTGCGACGGGGCCGGCGGGTGCGAGCACCCGGTCGTGGCCGGTGCGTGCCTCATCGAGGGCGCGTGCTACGAGACGGGGGCGCGCGCGGACGCGACGACGTGCCGGGTGTGCGACGCGGCGGCGAACCAGGTGGCATGGTCGGCGCCGGCGACGGCGCTCTCCTGCGACGACGGCGAGGCGTGCACGAGCGGCGATGTGTGCGCGGGCGCGACCTGCGCGGGCAGCGCGTACGACTGCGACGACATGACGGCGTGCACGGTCGATAGCTGCGACGGGCAGGGCGGCTGTATCAACACCGCGGCCGAGGACTTCTGTGTCATCGACGGGGAGTGCTACGCCGACAGCGCGACCGATCCCGCAAACGGCTGCCAGGCGTGCAAGGTGGCGACGAGCATCTCGGCGTGGACGCCTTACGCGGCGGCCGAGCACGTCGCGTGCGACGACGACAACACCTGCACGCACACCGACGAGTGCACGGCCGGGCAGTGCCTGGGCACGCCCTACGCGTGCGGCGACGGCGAGCCGTGCACCAAGGACGTGTGCGACGGCGCGGGCGGCTGCGACTACCCGGTGATCGAGGGCAACTGCTACATCGGCGGCGAGTGCTACACCGACGGCGAGCGCGAGAACGCGACCGGGTGCAACGTGTGCGACGACGCGACGCCCACGGCGTGGTCGGCGGCGACGACGGCGCTCTCCTGCGACGACGGCAACCTCTGCTCGAACAACGACGTCTGCGCGGGCGCGAACTGTGGAGGGGCGTCCTACTCGTGCGACGACGGGGCGACGTGCACCGCCGACTCGTGCGATGGCGTCGGCGGCTGCGACAACGAGCTGCAGGCCGGGAGCTGCTTCATCGGCGGCGTGTGCTACAACCAGGGGCAGGCCAACCCGCAGAACCCGTGCCTGGTCTGCGACACGGCGATCTCGCCGCTCTTCTGGTCGTCCAAGCCCAACGGCGCCGCGTGCAACGACGGCAACGCCTGCACCTACGGCGACCAGTGCAGTTTCGGCAGCTGTCTCGCGATCCCGTACGACTGCATCGGTCAGGGCTGCTGCGTCGGCGACGGCACCTGCACCAACACGCCGCCGGTCGGGGTGATCGAGCAGTGCGCCAACGGGATCGACGACGACTGCGACGGGGTCACCGACGAGGGCCAGCCCGAGGTCTGCGGCAACAACATCGACGACGACTGCGACGAGCAGACCGACGAGTCGGCCAACACCTGGGGCGAGGTCTTCTTCGCGCGCGGCTGGCGCGAGAACGTCACGACGCCGACGGTGGCGATCTACACTTCGAACTTCGATGGCACCTTTCAGATGCCCAAGGTCATCGACTTCCCCACCGAGGCCGCGCGCGGGATTGCGGGTGTCGGCGACTTTGATGCCGATCGCTTCCTGGATCTAGTGGTTGTTGGCTGGGTCTACGGGGATGATCACGACGCGTGCCTGACGGACGCGGACTGCCCTGATGAGCGTTGCGTAGGCGGGGGATGTGTTCCCGTGAACTGCAAGGTGGTTGGGTGTGCCAGCGCCTCGGGAACCGAGTGCATCGATAGTGCAGAGCACTTTAACGACTACACCTACGCTGGGCGAACCAACTACCACGACTACTGTTCCCCACCGACACGCTACTATGTCGCGCGCGAGACCTGTCCAGAGGGTGCGGTCGAGCTCCTGGAGGTCTTCACCCTACCGCCGGGGGATTTCGTAACGGCGATCTTGGACGTGGACGGCGATGGTCACCTCGACTTCGTCGTGCGCAAGCATTGGTCAACCCGGCGGGGCTACGTGATGCTGAATGGCGGCGACCCCGGCAACATCCAGTTCTCGAAGATCGAGTATCGCGCGGATGGGACGACACCGATGCTTCCCATGCCAACGAACCCTCAGCTTCCCTTCGGCGCGCCCTGCCGCTGGGCGTACGGAATCTCGCGAACTTCGAAGGACCTCAACGGCGACGGAATCGTCGACCTCGTGGGGACATGCATCGACTCCGGAGACGACATCTCCAAGCCAAAGCTGTGGTGGTGGCAGGGGCGTGGAGATGGCTCCTTCGAGCCGTATCAGCAGTTCTTCGATCTCACCGGCAAAGGGACGTCACAGTTCGGACTGTTTACGATGAATGACTTCAATCGCGATGGCTTCCAGGATGCAGTTGGCGGACTGGATGACGACGGCGACGCAGGTAGCATATGGCCCGTTCTTCACCGGAGTCATGCCATCGACGATTGGCTCGCAGGCTCGAAGGCCTTTGACGTGATGCCGACGATCTCGTCTGGCGCGGGCAACCCGGGTAGCGGAGGCGGTACGAGCCAGGACTTCGATCGCGACGGGTACGCCGATCTACTTGTTGCATGGGCGCCTGACGTCCCGGCATGCCATCCGGTTGAGGCCGCCAGCTGTGTCTACTCGGACCTAGCGGTGCTCACCAATGTCACCTCGCACCCGTGCGGGCCCGGCATGCAGTGCAACGCGGCGTCTCAGTGCGAAGCCTGCTCCAGCGTTTGTCCACGAGGGGCGGAATGTGGCACGAATGGCTGCGGCGGGACCTGCGGCAGCGGGTGTGAGGCCAATGAGATCTGTCAGGGGTACACGTGCGTCAGCCGCGAGGCGTGTGTGGCCGATTGCGCCGGGAAGGCGTGCGGCGACAACGGCTGCGGCGGGGTCTGTGGGATCTGCCCCGACGGCGAGCGCTGCAACACCTCCGGGCAGTGCGTGGCTACGAGCTCGTGCGGCACGTGCACGAACAAGGCCTGCGGGACGGACGACTGCGGCATGCCGTGCGTCTTCTTCAAGCAGACCTATACAATGCCTCGAGATACCAACCCGCGGGGCGCGGAGGCGCCGACCAATGTGCCGCCGACCAGGCCGGAGATCCGGATCCAGCCCGAGAACCCCGCCGACAGCCAGGACCTCATCTGCACGGTCTCGGTGCCGAGCTACGATCTCGACCCGGTGCAGTACCAGTATCGGTGGTATCGGCGGGTGAGCCAGGGTGCGCCGACGGTCTTCATGGGCGAGGTGAGCAACCGGCCGGTGGTGCCGGCGTCGATGACCACGCCTGGGCACCGCTGGCACTGCGAGGTCACGGCGACCGACCGGCTCGAGTACTCGCCGCGCGCGGTGAGCGCGACCGTGACGATCCAGGGCGGGATCATCGCGGTGCCGACGGAGTAGTCCGGGTCGTGCGCACGCGGGCGGCTTGTGCGCGCACAGCCGCCGCACACGCCACCTGTGGATGATGGCTCAATGATTCAGGCAGGTTGAGCGTTGGCCCGGGGCTTGCTCTCGGGGAGTGTGTGCGCGGCGTCTGGCCGCACGACCCACCCCAGAGGAGAGTCAGGATGAAGTTCCAGAACGAGTCGACCAGCCCCCTGAATCGCGGTTTGAAGGTGAAGAGCGGCGTCAAGGCCGGCAAGGCGGACGGTGACGTGCCGCCCTGCGGCATGAACCACGGCTTGAAGGTGCGCACGGCGGTCAAGGCCGGCGCGGCGAGGCGCGACTTCGACCCGCCCCTGGGTTCGAACCACGGCTTGAAGGTGCGCACGGCGGTCAAGGCCGGTGCGGCGGCGGGTGACTTCGACCCGCCCCTGGGCACGAACCACGGTTTGAAGGTGCGCACGGCGGTCAAGGCCGGCGGGATCGGTGGGCAGGTGCCCCCGTGCGGCACGAACCACGGCTTGAAGGTGCGCACGGCGGTCAAGGCCGGTGGGATCGGCGGGGAGGTGCCCCCGTGCGGCACGAACCACGGCTTGAAGGTGCGCACGGCGGTCAAGGCCGGCGCGGCGAGGCGCGACGACGATCCGCCCCTGGGCACGAACCACGGCTTGAAGGTGCGCACGGCGGTCAAGGCCGGCGCGGCGAATCGCGACGACGATCCGCCCCTGGGCGCGAATCACGGCTTGAAGGTGCGCACGGCCGTCGAGCCGGCGCGCTGAGCACAGGACCCGGAGGAAAGCGTCATGTGCAGCGCGTTCGCAGTCGTCGACGAACCCGATGAAGTGGCCTGGGACCGGGCCGTCGCCTTGCACGAGGCGGCGGTCGCCGCGATGCGCGAGCGCCGTGAGGCCGAGGCGCTCGAGCTCGCCGAGCGCGCGCTCGTCGCCTTCACCGAGGCCGTCGGCGCGGGTCACCCGGATACGGCCAACGCGCATGACACGGTGGCGGAGGTGCTGACGCGGATCGGTGAGCCCGTCCGCGCGCTCGAGCACCTCGCCCGGGCGCACGCGATCGTCGAGCGCTTCCGCGACGAGCCCGCCGTGACCGAGGTCCGGCTCGCCATCGCCACGCACTTCGCCTTCTGGCTCGGCAACGCCGGGCGCTACGGTGAAGCCGAGGCGATCGCGCGCGCCACGATCGACGAAGCGGAGGGGCTCGGCAGCGATCCCATCGTCTACCGGGCGGCGAACTCGCTCGGCGTGCTGATGCGCTTCCAGGGTCGACTCGACGAGGCCGAGGCGGCCTACGCGCGGGCGCGGGCGGCGATCGAGCGGCTGGGGGAGCCGCTGCCCCTGACCCTCCTGCACAACCTCGCGGGGCTCGCGTGCGCGCGCGAGCGCTACGCCGAGGCCGAGGCGATCCTGCGCGCGGGCGTCGCCACGCGGCGCGCGACCGAAGAGGACAACATCGGCCTCGCCATGGACCTCTGCGGTCTCGGCGACGCGCTCGCCGGCCTCGGGCGCGTGCGCGAGGCCGAGCTGAGCTACCGTGAGGCGCTCGCGCTCTACGCCCGCCTCGTGCCCGACAACCCCGAGGTCGCCTATACGCTGCACAACCTCGCGGACCTGCTCGCGGCGAACGGGCGCGGTGACGAGGCCGAGGCCGCCTACCGCGAGGCGATCACCCGCAAGGCCTCGGCGCTCGGCGAGGACCACCACGAGGTCGCGGGCTCGCTCGCCAACCTCGCCGCGCTCCTCGCCGAAGGAGGTCGTGTCGAGGAAGCGCGCACGCAGATCCGGCGCGCGCTCGCGATCGTGCGTCGCTCGCTCGCGCCCGATCATCACGTGCGCGCCGCGTGCGCGAGCCTCGCCGCCTCGCTCGGGGTCGACGGCTGACCGCGAGACGGCGGGCGGCCCTCGCTGTCGGTAGCACCTATACAAGTCCGCATCCGTAGCACTTATAGATGTCCGCATATCACGACCGAGCCGACGGCGCCTTGCCGCCAGTTCTTGCTCTCTTGTGCTTGGTGCCGGCCGCAGCCGTC
>WYBB01000119.1 GCA_011526585.1 Deltaproteobacteria bacterium | reverse complement strand
TGAAGGTGCCGCTGGCGATGGCCGAGGTGCTGTGGCCCGACGAGCTCAGGAAGGACGCGACCATGCCGGTGCACGGCATCGAGGTGCTCTATGTCGACGCGCGCGAGGAGCTGGTCGACAACGAGGATCGCCTGACCTACGCGTGGCACAACATGGGCGAGGGGATCAGCGGCGCCGTGACCTCGGTGGTCTCGACGCTCGGCGGGCTCTTCTCGGGGCGGGCCAAGCTCAAGGACAGCGTCATCGGGCCGACCGGCATGGCGCAGCTGGCGGCGAAGTCGGTCGAGCGCGGTTGGGGATGGTTCTTCGCGCTGATGGCCGGGTTCTCGGTGAGCCTGGGGATCATCAACCTCCTGCCGATCCCGATCCTCGACGGCGGGCAGATCCTGTTCCTGGCGATCGAGGGCGTCCGGCGCAAGCCGGTCTCGATGCGCGTGCGCATGGCGGCGACCTATGCGGGGCTCGCCTTCGTCGTGCTCCTGATGATCATCGTCACCCGCTACGACATCGAACGATGCATCGGTTGAGCGAGCGATGAGGCGCCTCGTCCTGGGACTCGAGTCGAGCGGCGAGCACCAGTCGGCGGCGCTGATCGAGGCGCGCGCCGGCGACGACGCGGACGGGGTGGAGCTCGCGTGCAGGTTGCTGGGCGAGGTGCGCGTGGTGCGCGAGGCGCGTGCCCCGGACGTGCTGCTCGAGCTGGTGGCCGGCGTGTGCGAGCGCGCGGGGACGGAGGTCGGCGAGCTCGCGCTCATCGCGGTCGGCCGGGGGCCGGGCAGCTTCACCGGCGTGCGCGTCGGGCTCGCCGTCGCCGAGGGGCTCTCGCTGGCGAGCGGGGTGCCGGTGTGGCCGGTCTCGACGCTGGAGGCGCTGGCGCTCAACGCGCTGTGGCCGGGGCGCGAGGTGCTGGCGCTCATCGACGCGCGCCGGGGCGAGGTCTACGCGGGCCTCTATCGCCTGCTCGGTGACGCGCGCATGGAGACCTTGCTTGCGCCGCGCGCGACGACGTGCGAAGCCGCCGTGCGCGAGGCGAGACAGGTCACGGCGCGCGAGGTCGAGAGCGCGGCGCCGGCGGCCGGGGAGCGCATGGTGATGCTGGGTTCGGGAGCCTTGGCGTATGGGGTGGGCGATCGCGCGCTGCCGCGCGCGGCGCACGTCGTGTCGGCGAGCGCGGTGGCCGAGCGGGCGCTGGCGCTGTGGCGCGAGGCCCGATGGGATGCGGCGCGGGCGCCGACGGTCGACGCGGCCTATCTGCGCAAGTCGGAGGCCGAGATCGCGGCGGACCTGAGAGACGGCGCGCGCGCGATGGGAGGGGTGTGAGTCATGGTGTACAAGCACACGAAGTTCATCTTCGTCACCGGCGGCGTGGCGAGCTCGCTCGGCAAGGGGCTGACGGCGGCGGCGCTGGGTGCGCTGCTCGAGGCGCGCGGGCTCAACGTGTCGGTCCTCAAGATGGACCCGTACATCAACGTCGATCCCGGCACGATGAACCCGTTCCAGCACGGCGAGGTCTTCGTCACCGACGACGGCGCCGAGACCGACCTCGACCTCGGGCACTACGAGCGCTTCCTCGACATCACCACCACGCGCAAGAACAACTTCACCAGCGGCCAGATCTACGACGCGGTGATCAAGAAGGAGCGGCGCGGCGACTATCTCGGGGCGACGGTGCAGGTGATCCCGCACGTCACCAACGAGATCAAGGACCGCATCATGGCGGCGGCCGAGGGGCGCGACATCCTGCTGGTCGAGGTGGGCGGCACGGTCGGCGACATCGAGTCGCTGCCGTTCCTCGAGGCGGCGCGGCAGCTCTCGTTCGACGTCGGCGAGGACAACGCGATCTTCATCCACCTGACCTTCGTGCCGTTCATCGCGGCGGCGAGCGAGCTCAAGACCAAGCCGACGCAGCACTCGGTCAAGGCGCTGCTCGAGATCGGGATCCAGCCGGACATCATCGTGTGCCGCACGGACCGGCCGCTGCCGCAGGACGTGAAGAAGAAGATCGCGCTCTTCTGCAACGTGCGCGTGGGGCGCGTCATCACGGCCGAGGACCAGCGGACGATCTACAACCTGCCGCTGGCGCTGCACGCCGAGGGGCTCGACGATCAGGTGATCGAAGCGCTCAAGATGTGGGTGAAGAAGCCGGATCTCTCGGCGTGGGAGAAGGTCGTACACGAGACCGAGCGCCCCTCCGACGAGGTGCGCATCGCCATCGTCGGCAAGTACACGGACCTGGTCGAGAGCTACAAGTCGCTCAACGAGGCGCTCAAGCACGGCGGGATCGCCAACGAGTGCCGGGTGCGGCTCGACTACATCGACTCGGAGAAGTTCGAGGACGACGCGAGCGCGCTCGGGGAGCTGCTCGCCGACGCCGACGGGATCCTGGTGCCGGGCGGCTTCGGCCATCGCGGCATCGAGGGCAAGATCGCGGCGGTGCGGCACGCGCGCGAGGCGCGGATTCCGTTCTTCGGGATCTGCCTCGGCATGCAGTGCGCGGTGATCGAGTACGCGCGCGCGCTGGCGGACTGTGCGCGCGCGAACTCGACCGAGTTCGACGCCGACACGCCGCACCCGGTGATCCATCTGATGGAGGCGCAGAAGGGCGTCGCCGACAAGGGCGGGTCGATGCGGCTCGGCGCGTACGACTGCAACCTGCAGCCCGAGTCGCTGGCGTATCAGGCGTACGGCAAGCGCCTCATCAGCGAGCGCCACCGCCACCGCTTCGAGTTCAACAACGCCTACCGCGAGCGCCTGGCCGAGCGCGGCATGATCGCGACCGGGGTCAACCCCGACCTCGGGCTGGTCGAGGTGATCGAGGTGCCGGCGCACCCGTGGTTCGTCGGCGTGCAGTTCCACCCCGAGTACAAGAGCCGGCCGCTGGCGCCGCACCCCTTGTTCGCCGCGTTCGTCAGGGCCTCGCTCGACAAGAAGCGCGGCTCGCGCTGAG
>WYBB01000020.1 GCA_011526585.1 Deltaproteobacteria bacterium | reverse complement strand
CGAGGTCAGCGATCCGGCGCTCGGCGTCCACACGCGCCTGTCGATCATGCCCGCCGAGATTTGTCGATCGCGTTCTCACAAGTGATCGGAACGATCCGACTTTTTAGGGGCCTGAACGGTTACGCGCCGCCTGTCTGCGTCGTTTCGGAGCCCTCGTCGCTGCGACCTACCACCAGTAGGCCTCAAGGGTTTCTCGGTTCACCGCGCTACCGGCTGCCGCGCTCGATCGCGAGCTCCTGCTTGCGCTTGAAGCCCTTCACGTCGAGGGCCGGCACGGGCTTCGTCGCCTTGAACCAGTCGACGAGCTCGTCATAGGCGGCCGCCATCTGGGCGGTGATCTTCCTGGCGATCGGCATGCACCTGGTCTCCTGCGCCTTGGCCCACTGCGCGTCGATCGCATCGCGGCGCTTGACGGCGGCGTCGTAGGTGAGGAGGGTCGCGCGCTCGACTGCGGCCACCGCCGCGTCGTACTTCGGTTGGAAGGCCTTGTCGTTGGCGATGAAGCAGGCCTCGAGCTGCTTGCCGAGGGGGTTGAGCGCGTCCTCGCCACCGCAATGCGTGCGCCAACTCGAGTAGCTCCCGGGTGCCATCCAGCCGTCCTCGAACTTCCACGCGTCGGGCACGGCCACGTCGCTGCCGCCGCCGTCGGTGCCGTCGGGGTTCTTGCCGCCGACGACCGGCACGCCGCGACCATAGTAGAACGTGCCCGGCACCGGGTTCATGAACTTGTCCTTCCAGTGGTTCGGCTCGCAGGTGTCGGTGGTCCACGTGTAGAGGCGCGACGCGACCGCCATCGGCAGCGCGCTCTTGTCCCACGACACGATGTGCCAGGCGATCCCGGCGTTCTTGGTGCCGGCGTAGTCGAGCTTGCCGAAGAGATCGACGCTCACCGGCTTGTTCGCGCAGAAACCGCGCGCCTTGGGCTTCTGGATCTCCCACATGTGCGCCCACTGCCCGTCCTTCTTCGCGCGCCAGTCGGCTTCGAGCGTGGCCTTGCCGCCGCGCTCGACGAAGGTCGGCAAGAACGCGTAGCAGCGCTCGGCCTCGGCCTTCACGGTGAGCTTGAAATCCTTCTTGGAGGTCGTTCCCGACTGCACGATCTCGCCGCCCCAGAGCTTCGCGATCTCGGCCTGCTGCGCGTCACCTTCGAGGAAGGTCGCGTTGTACGCGAGCACGTCCCACTTCGCGTCGTCGAAGTAGAGCGGCGCCTCGGGCCGGTACGCGACGAGCGCCTGGAGCTGCTGGTCGTAGGCCGCGAGCTCCTCGGCCGGCACGGGCCTGGTGCCCTCGGCGATGATCGCCTTCCACGCCTTCAGCTGCGCGAAGAGCGCGTCCATCGCGTCCTTCTCGGCCTTGTCCTCCGCGGCGCGCTTGATCGCCAGCTCGCCCTTGAGCTTCTTCTCGGCGACCTGCGGGTTGAGCTCGCGGAACGCAACCGCGGTGTCCATCCAGCCCTTCGCCTCACGCGCGCCGTCCTCGCCGACGGCACCCTCCTGATAGGCCCTGGCGGCCCCGTCGAAGGCGTCGAGCTTGTCGTCCTTGACCGGCTTACCCTCGCCGAACGACTTCGCGATCGGCTTGTAGGCGGACAGACACGCGAGCGCGAGCCGGCCGTTCTTCACGGCCGCCTCGAGCTGGAGGTAGTAGTTGCTCGCGCCCTCGTTGACCGAGCGCGGGTCGGGCACGGTCACGTAGTACTTCCTGGCCTCCTCGTACTTCTTCGTGGCCTTGTCGAGCCTGGTCTTCACCTTCCCAGCATCGTCGCTTTCGTCAATCAGACCGGGCAGTTGATTGATCCCCTCCTGCGCGAGCGAGTTGACCTTCCACATCGCCTTGGACCACGCCTCGGAGGGGTCGGTCGTGACCTTGGGGACCTCGATCTTGGGCTTCTTGAACGGGAACTCGGCGCGCACCTCGGAGGTCGAGACCGAGGCGATGACGAGAGCGGGAGCGATGGCGATGATCGCCGTCCAGAGCTTCATGGGTCCTCCTGGGCGCGACATCCGAAAGCGCGCCCGCGGAGGGATGACCCTACGGCACCGAAAGGTAAACCACGTTCACGGATCGAGCCGCCGCCCAGACACGGGGCGGTCCGAGCTCACCCGAGCGCCCTGCCGAGCAGCGCGACGATCGCCGCCTCCTCCGCAGCGCCCAGACGCGCGAGCGCAAACGAGGTCGGCCACATGCCGCCCTCGTCGAGCTTCGCCTGGTCGCTGAAGCCGAAGGTCGCGTAGCGGGTCTTGAACTTGTGCGCGCTCTGGAAGAAGCAGACGACCTTGCCCGCCGCGTTGGCCCACGCCGGCATGCCGTACCAGGTCTTCGCCGACAGGCCCGGCGCGTGCGCCTTGATGAGCGCGTGCAGCCGCTCGGCGATCTTGCGCTCGTCCGCCGGCAGCTCGGCGACCTTGGCGAGCAGCTCGCGCTCGCCGTCCGCCCGACCCGCGGCGCCGCGCTTTTCGGCCGCCAGCTCCCGGGCGCGCTCTTTCATGGCGGCGCGCTCCTCGGCCGAAAACCCCTTGGATGTCGCTTTCTTCGCCGTACCAGCCGGCGTGCCCTTCGCCGCGGGCTTCTTCACGCTCATCGCCACTCCCCCGTGGTCTGTCTACGGCCGCGCTACGCGAACTTCTTCGCGCGCGCCCTCAGCGCCTCGATCAGCTTGGGCATCGCCTTTTCCTGCGCCGCCGCCCGCAGCGATCCCGGGATCGGGATCTTCGGGATCACGTGCACGCGATATTCGACGTAGGTGCGCTTCGGGTCGCCATCGAACGGCACCATCGTCCAGCTCCCCTCGTTGAGCACGTAGTCGCCCTCTTCCAGCGACCACTCACGCACGTAGCGCACGCCCGGCTCGACGATGTGGCGCGCGCGCGTCGTCGAGGTCAGGTTCTTCAGCGGGAACGGCATCTCCACCGTCATGCGCGTGCGCACCTGGTCGCCGTCGCGCGACAGCTCGCTCGCCGCCTTCACGCGCGGCATGAACTCGGCGTAGCGCGACGACTGATCGATGTGCGGCCACACCGCCTCGGGCGCGCTGTCGATCAGCGCGCGCACCACCAGCCGCGGCGTGCTCGAGCCCGCCACCACCTCGGTGTGGATCAACACCTCGCCACGCGCGAGCTTCTGCTTTTCTTGAGCGTCGATCTGCATCCTCGTGCTACCCCTTTTCGCCGCCGCAGCATTGCGGCATCCGCTCGGGAGAGCAAGTCATGCTTCAAGCCGCTGGCCGGATCCTGCTGTTCCTACCGTGGCTCGTCGCCTGCGCCGACGACGCGCGCGAAGGCGCGGACGCGCCCGCGCCCGACACCCACGACGGCTCGCCCGCCGGCGAGACCGACGCCTCCGACGGCGATCTCCTGGCGCCGCCGCCTGACGCGCCCTCCACCCCCGACGCCCCCGCGCCCGAGACGACCCCGCCGGAGATCGACGACAGCCCGCTCGGCGGCGATCGCCCCGCCCGCGTCGTGCTCCCGAACGACTATCACCCCGCCGACCCGCCGCGCCCGCTGCTCGTGCTGCTGCACGGCTACTCGGCCTCGGGCGAGATCCAGGACCTCTACCTCGGGCTCTCCCCGCGCGCCGCCGAGCGCGGCTTCATCACCCTCCTCCCCGACGGCACCAAGGACGGCACCGGGCTCCGCTTCTGGAACGCGTCGCCCGGCTGGTGCTGCGACTTCGGCCAGAGCGGCGTCGACGACGCCGGCTACCTGCTCGCGCTCATCGCCGAGGCCAAGGGCCGCTACGCCATCGACCCCGCGCGCGTCTACCTCGTCGGCCACTCCAACGGCGGCTTCATGTCCTACAAGCTCGCCTGCGAAAACGCCGGCGCCTTCGCCGCCGTCGCCGCCATCGCCGCCTCGATGCCGCTCGACGAGGCCGACTGCGCCCCGACCGAGCCCGTCTCCATCCTGCACGTGCACGGCACCGCCGACGCGACGATCTTCTATCCCGGCGTGCCCGACCGCTACCCGAGCGCCGAGACGACCGCCCTGCGCTGGGCCGCTCACGCCGACTGCGAGCGCCTGCCGTCGCCGGCGCCGACGCGCGATTACGACAACGCCGTCATCGGCGCCGAGACCCACCCCCTGCCCTACCCCGGCTGCGCCGCCGGCCACGCCGTCGAGCTCTGGGAGCTGCGCGCCTCCGGCCACGTGCCGGCCTTTTCCGACACCTTCATCCCGGCCGTGCTCGACTGGCTGCTCGCCCACCCGAATCCCTGAGCAAGGAGACGGGGAGGAGGGGGGCACCGAGGTCACCGCGACCGCGTGTCAACGCCCCTGGCGGCTCAATGCGGAGGGCTCTCGGGCGCCGCGGCCGCCAGGCGCACGACATAGTTCACGCGCACGTAGCCGGCTTTGGCCGCCACGCTGAAGACCCGCCGCACGAGCTTGTAGGGCACGTGCTCGTCGGCCGCGATGATCACCTTGCCGTCGAAGGCTTCGCCCTGGCGCACCGTCCGGAAGGCGTCCTTCTCTTCGAGCAGCTCCTGCTCGAGCCGCTCGAGCCCGCTCTCGCCCTCGCCGAGCATGACCGTCTGCGAGTCGGCGACGAGGTTGCCCTCGAGCGTGATGCCGTTGACCGACACGGTCACGACCGGCACGCGCTCGACCTCCTCGCCGACCGACGCCGACGGCAGCCGGATGTCGGGCTGGTTGAACATCGCGTCACCCGACGCCGAGAAGTTCATCAAGAGGAAGATCACGATGACGCTCATGAAGTCGACCATCGCCGTCAGGTTGAGCGACTGCGAGAGCGACTTCTTGGCGCGCTGCTTGAGCTGGAACTTGCCGAGCGCGAAGCCCGACAACCCCGAGCTGCCTCCCGGTGCGCGGATCGCCATCGCTCACCCTCCTCCGCACGGCTTGGGCTCGCCGCGATAACCGGGGACCTGGCCGAGCGTCACGTTGATGAGCCCGAGGTCGACACACACGTCCATCACGTCGACGATCTCGACGAAGTCGAGCTTGTCGTCGGCGGCCAGCGCCGCGATCGTCATCTGCGGCCGCTCGGCGCGCATGCGCGAGAGCTCGCGCCTCAGGCCCGCCTGGTCGTACTCCTCGCCGCGCTTGGCGATGGCGCACGACTCGGTCGCGCCCGGCGGCAGGATCTCGTAGCCCCAGTCGAAGACCACGAGCTGCACCTTGTCCTCGGGCGTGCCGCCGCCGCCCTCGCCGGGGCGCTCGACCTTCTGCACGGTCTCGAGCCGCGCCAGGTGCGTCCACGCCGCCGTGATCAGCAGGAACGAGATGCAGCACGCCAGGAGGTCGATCATCGGCACCAGGTTCAGCTCGAAGTCGAGCGTGCGCTTGCCGCCTCCCTCCGGGAGATTCACGCCACCCATGCGTCACCTCCGATGATCCGCCTCATCCCCTGTCCCCGTGCCGTCGCCATCACGCCCCGCGACCCGTCCTGACGTCGGCCTCGACGGTGATCCCCAGCTTGTCGCGGTTCAACACGACCAGGTTGAGGATGCTGACCGCCGCCGCGTTGATGTCGTCGATCACCTTCTGCGTGCGGCTCTGCAGGAGCGCGTACGCCACCAGCGCCGGGATCGCCACCACCAGGCCGAAGGCGGTGCAGTTCATCGCCTCCGAGATACCCTTGGACAGGAGCGTCGCCTTGGTCGCCGCGTCGGCGTCCGAGACCGCCGCGAACGACTGGATCAGACCCGAGATCGTGCCGAGCAGACCCATCAGCGTCGCCACGTTCGAGAGCATCGGCAGAAAGCCGGTGCGTCGCTCGATGCGCGGGATCTCCTCGAGCGCCGCCTCGTCCATCGCCGCCTGCACGTGGTCGTCGGAGCGGTTGACCTTGACCAGGCCCGCCTTGACGATGCGCGCCAGCGGGCTGTCGTCCTGGTTGGCGAACTGCACGGCCTTGCCGACGTTGCGCTCGAGGATGAGCGAGCGCATGCGCGCGAGGAAGAGGTCGCGTTTGCTCGCCGTCTTGAAGAAGAGCACGTAGGTGCGCTCCGCGAAGATCGCGATGACCAGGAGGCCGAGGAGCGCGATCGGGTACATGAACGCGCCGCCCTCGTCGAAGATCTCCTTGATTGTTTCCATTGTGAGGCCTGCTTGTCGTTGCGATTGATTCAGCGCGTCTGCCGGGACCTTCGGGACCGGACCGCGATTACCACTTCGTCTCGGAGATCACGATCCCCAGCGACTGCACCGCGTGCTTGACGTCGTCCGTCATCTTGTGTGCCCGATTCTGCAGCGCGGCGTAGAGCAGGAGCGCGGTGATGGCGACGATCAGCCCGAAGGCCGTGCAGTTCATCGCCTCCGAGATGCCGCGCGCCAGCTCGGTCGCCTTCTCGGCCGCCGACGCGCTCGCCACCGCGGCGAACGAACGGATGAGGCCGACGATCGTGCCGAGCAGCCCGAGCAGCGTGGCGATGTTCGAGAACATCACCAGGTAGCCGACGCGCACCTCGAGGCGCGGCAGCTCCATGAGCTGGGCCTCGTTCATCAGCATCATCGCCGCGTCGTAGCCCTGGCCGTGCGTGCCGAGGCCCGCCGCGATCACGCGCGGCAGCGGCGCCCGGCTCTTGGCGACCAGCATCTTGGCGCGGTCGATCTCGCCCTGGCGCACGTGTTTCTCGATGCGCCCCATCAGGAGGCGCCGGTCGACGCCGGCCTGGAAGTACAACCAGATGGTGCGCTCGACCGCGATACCGATGACGATGATGTTGACGACCAGGATGGCGTACATCCATCCGCCACCTTCACGGAAGGCAGTGACGATTGCGTCCATGAGCGCGAGGCCCCCTCATTTCCTGTTGCTTCCCAATGACTTGTCGACGACCTCCGGCGCGCCCTCCCCCGCTTCGTCGCGGGGTCAACGCGCCTCGAGGATGAACGGATAGGTGAAGGTCACGGCCCCGCCCGAGGGTGGATCGAACTTCCAGTTGCGCACCTTCTCGATGATACACGACTCGATCGCCTGGTCACCCGTGGTGTTCTGACTGGCGTTGATGGCGGTGATGCGCCCCGAGGTGCCGATGGTGAAGCGCAGCGTGATGCGCCCCTTGAGCCCCGGGTTGCGTCTCAGCTCCTTCTCGTAGCACGACTTGATGGCGCCCTTGCGCCGCGAGAAGACCGACGCCACCGCGTTGTTGTCGATCTTGCCGAGCCCGCCCTCGGCGCCGAGGCTGCCGGTACGCACGTTGACCTGCACGCGCGCCTCCTGGTCGGCGCCCTTGTCGCTGGTCTTGACCGTCTTGGTGTCGATGTTGCCGCCGCCGCGCTCCTCCTTCGAGAGCGTCTTGTACTCGCCGCCGCCATCCTCGCCGGTCTTCGGCCCCGGCGGGGCCAGACCGTCGTTGGTGGCGCCGTTGGCCGCGTAGGGCGCGTCGACGTCCTGGAAGGCGTCGGCGTACTGGGTCTCACGCCCGATCGGCAGCGCCCCGTCGTCGCCGTCGCCGAAGCCTCCCGCCGCCCCGAGGAAGGTCTTCTTGCGCACGTCCTCCTTGAGCTTGGTGCGGCGCGCCTCCGGGTTGGCCGCCCCCGCGTCGGCCGCCGCCTTGGGCTCGGGCGCGCGCCGGGGCTCGGGCCGGGGCTCGGGCTTCTTCGCCTCCTCCGCCTCGCTCTTGTCCTCCTCCGGCTTCTTCTCGTCCTTCTTCTCGGCGGCCTGCTTTTCCTCTTCGGCCTTCTGCTCGACCTTCTGCTCCTGCAGCATGGTCTGGATCTCGCGCCGCCGCTCGGCCTTGGCCGCCTTGACCTCGCCGGGCTCGAGCAGCGCGTGCCCGAAGGCGAAGGCGAGCGCCATGATCGCCGCGTGCACCAGCGCCGAGCCGGCCAGGCACAAGATCGGCTGCGGATCCTGAATGTCGAACGGGGACTCGACCGGGCGCGACACCGCCGGCAGGAACTTCAGCTCGAGCGCGAAGCCGTCGCGCAGCTCGAGCCGCATCTCGAACGGGCCCTTGATCGCGAAGCGCTCGCCGGGGTCGACCGGCTGCATCGAGCGCGTGCCGTCCTCGCCCTTGAACTCGCTCTCGGCCGAAATCACCTTGAGGAACGGGTTCTTGAGGTTCACGAAGAAGCGCCCGTCGGCGCCATCGATGATCGGGTGCGCGCGCGACTCGAGCACGCGCCCCGGCAGCTGCAGATCACAGTTGGTGCCGGGCCCGAGCGTCACCGGCCCGAGCACGTCCCACTTCTTGACCGCCAGCGCCGTGCCTTCCCAGGTCAGCGTCGCCTCGAGCACCAGCGGCCGCGGCCCGCCCTTGGCCGAGATGGCCAGGTCGCGCTCGACGTAGTGGAAGAGCACCGTGACGTCGCCGATGTCGAACTTGCCGCGCGCGCCCTTGGGCAGCGGCAGCTGATGGACCTTGTCCTTCTTGACCGCCAGTCCCTTCTGCACGAGCTCGCTCAAGGTCGCCGGCTCACCGCCGCCGAGGTCGACGCGCCCGTTGGGGCGCCCGAAGACGAGCGCGTGGCGATCGTGGCCCCGCGCCTTGAAGGCCAGCGACGACTTGGGCAGATCGCCCTGCGGCACGACGAAGGTGTTGCCGGGGGCCTTGCCGATGGTGATGTCCGAGCCCATCGGGACCAGGCGCTCCTCGAGCACCTGTCCTTCCCTGACCAGGCCGATGCGCAAGAACCTCCCCATGCTCATCTCGCTCGCCTCCGGTCCTCGTCAAATACCATGCCCGTCTCGCATCCGTCCTCCGGCTCCGGGCCTCGGGGTCCAATGGACGCGAGGCCACCGCAGGTCTTACACCCGCGCCTGCATCATCGCCAACAAATCACCCCACGCGCGCCAGCCTTCGTGACATCGGCCCGGGCGTCCCGAGGTCCCCCTCCTCGATGCGCCGGTTGTTCGGTTCTTCGAGCAGCGCCGCGCGCTGCGCCGGGTCGAGCAGCATGCGCGCGACCTGTCGCAACTGCGCCTTGGCCTGCCCGAGGGTGCGCTTGGCGCGGAAGGCGTCGCGCCGCAGGTGACGCGCACGCGCGAGCAGGTAGAGCAACTGGTGACGCGCCACGCCGACCCCGCCCCACTCGGCCGAGCGCTCGAGGGCCCGCTCGGCGAGCTCCAGCGCCTCGTCGCCGAGCTCGAGGGCGATCGCCGCGCGCGTCGCCAGCGCCAGCGATCTCACCGCCAGCGTGCGGATCCCCTCGGCCGTGGCCGCGGCCTCGAGCCGGCGCGCCGCCTCGAAGAGCCGCTCGGGCGACGCCCCGCTGCCACCGGCGAGCGCGACCTCGAGCTCGGCGTATTCGAGCTCGCGCAGGTACGGCCGCGGCAGCCCGCTCGCGTCCTCCTGCGCGCGCTCGACCAGGCGCATCGCGCGCGCCGGCTCGCCCTGCAGCGTGACCACGCGCGCGTCGAGGAGGCGCCCCGTGAGCAGCGCCTCGCGATCGCCGTCGCGCTCCGCCAGGGCGATCCCCTGGGCGACGTGCTCGCGCGCGGTCGGCAGCCACCCGAACTCCAGGTGCGCGCGCGCGAGCTCGAGCTCGAGTCGCCCGTCGAGTCGATAGAAGCGGTCGCCGCCGAGCTCCGCGCCGAGCCGTCGCAGCTCCGCGAGCGCCTTGTCCGGCATCAGCGACTCGCGCAGCAGGCTCGCGCCGAGCAGCGCCGCGTGCACCCCGGCCGCGCGATCCGACAAGCGCACCGCCCACTCGGCCTGCACCTTGACCGCGACCTCCGCCTCCGCGATCCAACCGTGGCTCGTCAGGATCTCCGCCTCGAGCGCGCCGAGCTCGAGCCGCCGCTCCGACGCGATCGGCCCGGCGGCGCGATCGTCCATCGCCGCGCGCAGCCGAGCCACCGCCTCGACCGGGCGCCCGTTGGCGGCGTCGACGCGCGCACTCGCCCAGGCCAGCGCCCAGGTCGACTCGCGCGAGAGATCGGCCAGGCTCTTCGCGTGGCGCATCATCTCGTCCTCGGCGCCGCGGTCGGCGGCGAGGTGCATGAGCGCGTCGAGCGCGGCCTCCATCGTCGGCACGTGCGCCGTCTCCAGCGCCCGCTCGAAGAGGTCGGTCGCCGCGCGCTGCCACGCCGGCCAGTCACCGAGCGCGCGCGCGAGCTTGACGCGCGCCGTGCCGAGATCGAGCCGGAGCCCGCGCAGCCGCTCGGCCATGCGATCGCCGTCCGGGCTCGCCTCGCCCGGGCCGCGCTGGCGCCTGGCCTGCATCAGCGAGCGCTCCTCCGAGTCGAGGATCTTGCGCGCGTCGTCGAGCAGCGCCGCCGCCCGCGGCAAGACGTAGCCCTGACGCGGCAAGGCCGCGCGCTGCGCCGCCTCGAGCAGGTGCGGCACCGCGCGCAGCGGATCGGGCGAGCGCAACCACTCGCGCGCCGCGCGCTCGGCCTTGCCCTCGAACGGCAGCGCCAGCTCGATCGCGCGCGCCAGGCGCTCGTGGAGCTGCACCAGCGTGCCGCGCGCGATCCCGTCGCGGTGGCTCCGCGCCGGCCCGTGCGGGCCGAGCACCACCCAGCCTTCGGGCGTGCGCTCGAGCACGCCGTCGGCGACCAGGTGGCGCACGTGCGCGCTGGGCACGCCGAGGAAGGTCGAGACCACGCCTTCGGGCACCGGCTCGATCAGCGTCGAGAGCAGATCGTCGACCGGCTGCAGCGTGCCGATCGCCGGCAGCATCGGCTGCGACGGCCGGCGCGCGCGGCCCTCGCGCACGTCGACCGCCATCTCGCGCGCGCGCTCCGAGTCCCAGCGGAAGCCGGCCCGCTCGCGCACGAGCGCGCCGCGGCGCAGGTCCTCGGTGAGGAGCTCGCGCACACGCT
>WYBB01000118.1 GCA_011526585.1 Deltaproteobacteria bacterium | reverse complement strand
TCGCGCGAGCAGAAGCTCTGGCTGCCCTTCCACGCCGCGCACACCGCCTCGTCGCACATCGGGTGCTCACGCACGATGCAGGTGAGGTCGGTGTCGGTCGACTCCTCCTCGCACACCTCGAGGATCGAGGTCGAGAGCGGACAATCGCGGAAGAACGGCTCCTCGTCGTCGCAGGACGAGACCGCCACGGCCCCGAGGACCAGGCTGACCAGCATCGCGGGGATCGTCTTCATGCGGGCGGCTCCATGCATCGCGGCCAGCATCTTCGGGCTCGCCTGCCCTCGTGTCAACCGCCGCCCCGCGTCAATTCGGTACGATGACGACCGTCGTGAGATCCTCGACGGTCGCGCCGGGCTGCAGCACGAGGTCGCCTGCGTCATCGGCGACGAGCGAGCCGCCCTCCTCGAGGCGCCCGGTGATGTGGTCGGCGGTGTAGAGGCGATAGGGCGTGCCGGGCGCCGCGCCCGCGCCCTTGATCGTGAGCTCGATCTCGCCTTCGACCGCCATCGCGAAGGGGTTGACGACGAACGCGAAGGTCTTCGACTCCTTGCCGACCCACGGCTCGACGTCGTAGGGCGGCAGGTCCTCGGGATCGACCCGCGCCACCTCGAGCTCCTCGGGCACGCCGATCGGGTAGACCAGCGCCCCGTCGCCCGCCGCGAGCTCGAGCACACCGCCGGCCAGCACCGCCTCTCCGCCGCTCTCCGGCAGGGCGACCGGCGCGCCCGTCAGCGGCACCATGACGATGTCGCGATCGGGCAGCGCCATCTCGCCGGCCTTCACCTCCTGGAAGAAGGCCATCGTCATGTACCCCTGGGGCACGCCGAGGATCTCGATCTTGTGCGGCTCGACCGGCAGGCCCTCGATCCGATACTGCCCGCGCTCGTCGGTCGGCCCGATGATGCACGTCATCAGGGTGCACGCCGAGACGCGCACGCCGACGACCGGCGCCCCGCTCGTATCGGTCAGCGCCCCGGCGACGCACGCCACCGCCTCGCCCCGCCCCCCGGCCGCGGGCTCGCACGGTCCGCCCGCCACCGAGCTCCCGCCGGTCGCGCCGTCGTCGCCGCAACCGCCGAGGAGTCCTGCCACGATCATCCCGATCCTCGCCCACCCGCGCTGGCTCATCGCCTCGTCTCCTTCGACCGGCGGCCCGTCGGCGCGCTCGCAGCGCCCCGGCTCGCCTTGACCGTCTTTTGGCCCCTGAGCTACAACATCGCAACCGTGCTTGCCAGTGGCCGGCCCCATTCGCTGCGCCCAAGGCGGAGGTTCATGCCGTGATTCGATTGCATCGCCTGGCGCTCACCGTCCTCCTGCCGCTCGCCGCCGCGCCGGCGCTGGCCGCGGACGAGCCGCTCACCCTCGAGGAGGAGACGACGGTCACCGACGCCGCGCTCGCCAAGTGGCTCTCCGAGGGCACCGCCCAGCTCTCGCGCGAGGAGTACCTCGCGGCCGCGCTCAAGTTCAACGACCTCGTCCGCCAGGGCGCCAAGGACAACCCCATCATCCAGGAGGGCCAGTACCTCCTCGGGGTCTCGCTCTACGAGCTCGGGCTCTACCAGTCGGCGTTCACGCGCTTCGAGGAGATCGTCGACGCCGGCGCGACGCACTCGCGCTACGCCAAGACCCTCGGCTATCTCCTGCGCATCGCGCGCGCCACCGGCAACGATCCGTCGGTGCTGCTCAAGATCTCGGAGTACCCGAACGAGGTCTACCCGCCCGAGGAGGCGGACGAGCTCAACTTCCTCGTCGGCCAGTTCCTCTTCGGCGAGGAGTCGCTCGCCGAGGCGCTCACCCGCTTCCAGGCGGTCACGCGCAAGAACGCGACGCTCTTCTGCCGCGCCAAGTACCTCGAGGGCGTCATCCACGTCGCCCAGTCCGGCCTCGGCACCGAGCGCCCGCTCGAGGCCGACAAGCTCGTCGAGGCCGGCGAGGCGTTCAAGACCGTCCTGCGCGTGCAGCGCGACGAGGGCGGCAGCGAGACGATCGACCGCGTCGCCGCCGACGCCCTGCTCGCGCTCGGGCGCCTCTTCTACTCGACGCGCCAGTACGACGTCGCCGTCGACTACTACGACCAGGTCGCGGTCGAGAACCCGCACTGGCTCGAGGCGATCTACGAGGTCTCCTGGGTGCACTTCCAGCTCAAGAACTACCCGAAGGCGCTCGGCAACCTGCACACCGTCAACTCGCCCTACTTCGCCTCGCAGTACTTCCCGGAGTCGCGCGTGCTGCAGGCGCTCATCCTCTTCTACAACTGCCGCTACGACGACGCCGACGCCATCGTGAAGGACTTCGTCAACGACTACTACCCGCTGATGACCCAGTTCAAGGCGGAGATCAACCAGTTCGCCGACCCCAACGCCTTCTACTTCTGGCTGGCGCGCCTGTCGCGCTCGACCGACGTCGAGTACTCGCTGCGCTTCCAGCGCATCTTCGACGCGGCGCTGCAGGACAAGAAGCTGCGCCGCAAGTTCGAGTTCGTCTCGCAGCTCAACCAGGAAGTGCAGAAGCTCGAGAAGCTCGGCGGCCAGGGCGCCGAGCGCGGCCTCATCGGCCAGCTCAAGGGCGACATCGAGTCCTACCGCTCCCTCGTCATCGGCGAGGCGGGCTCGCTCGCGCAGAACCGCCTCCTGCGCATCGTGCGCGACCTGCAGCGCCACCTCGGTTCGGCGCTGAAGATCAAGGGCGAGACGCTGCGCGCGCGCCGCGGTGACATCTCCAACGCCGCCGCGCAGGAGCAGGCGGCCGCCGCCGCCGCCGCCCACGAGATCGTGGTCGACGAGGAGCACATCGAGTGGCCCTTCGAGGGGGAATACTGGATCGACGAGCTGGGCTCCTACCTCTACGACATCAAGAGCGAGTGCGAGACATCGCCCTTGGAAGAGCCTCCCGCCCAACCGTGATCCCCCCGGCCGACGACCGCGGCGCCGCGAGGACCGCGGACCCTGCCCGCCCCTCGAGCCCGCCCCCGGCCCGCCAGCCGGCAATTCCTTCGCCCACCCGAGCACCATCTGATATGACGGCTCTGCTCCGCCAGCGCCCAGGCTGCGCCCGACGCCAGCCCCGGGCGGCGTCGGAGCGACACGCCCGTACGAGTCAACGAGCCCGCCCGCGGCGGGCCCACGAGGTCGACATGGAAAACCGCGCCCTCCCCCGCCACCGCCGAAGCAGCCTCACGCTCAGTTGGCTCGCCGCGCTCGCGCTGCTCGTGCCCGCGCCGGCGCTGGCGCTCGATCCGATCCCGGTCAAGCCTCCCGCCTCCAAGAGCGACGACGCCAAGCGCCAGCGCACCGGCGGCCCCGGCCTCGGCAAGCAGACGCGCACGCGTGACCGCCGCCTCGACGCCAAGGCGACGGAGAAGTCGCTCAAGGAGTCGATCCGCAACCAGGAGCAGATCCTCGAGCTCGAGGACCGCAACTCGCCGTCGTATCCGAAGCACGCGATGGCGATGGCCGATTTCTATTGGGACCTCGCCGAGTTCTACGGCAACCAGGTCAACTCGGAGGCGATCGAGAAGCCGCTCTTCGAGGCACAGCAGCGCAACGACACCAAAGAGGTCGAGCGCTGGACCCGCGAGCAGCAGCGCCTGACCGACCTCAAG